>DVLH01000175.1 GCA_018715585.1 Candidatus Aphodomonas merdavium | reverse complement strand
CTACCTGTTCTTGCAGATGATTTGCAGATCGCTCACGCAGAAGATCGAGGCCATTACCAAACTCGACGCCGCACCTGCGACCTTAAAGCAGCGTGTCCTGACGTATATGCAATACAAGTGCGAAAACGGCCAATTGGTTGGCGTCGAGAAGGCTGCGTTTCATCTGAACTGCAGCGCCCGCCAGTTGCAGCGCATCCTCAATCAGTACGAAGCGGAAGGAGTGGTGAAAAAACTGGGAAAAGGAGCCTACCAAATGGCGGCGAAAAACTCCTGATCTTCAATATGGGATTGATGCGGCAACTTCCGAGCGTGCAGACGAAAAGATTAAATTTCCAAACATGGTCCAGTCAACAGCATGGGACAAGGCCGGCCGGGACCGTTTGTTCCAGGGGCTGCGTGGCCGTAGCCGAAACAAGGTCAAACCGGTGGAGGACGGCAAGCGCCTGGCATGCTGAGGCCGCAGGAAAAGCCATCCCTGAACCCCCCTCCCATTTCGAACGCAATGCGTTCCCCGCGGCGCATCGTTTCAAGGCAAAGCCGGTGTCCAAGAGACGCCAGGCGATTCTCGCCCCTGCAAACCGATTTGCGCAAAACAAAAATAAAAACTAAATGAGAGCCAACTGGCAAATCCAAATTGTTACCACGGAGGGCTTTGCCCCCTCAAAAAGCCAGGCCCATCAGGCTTTTATGGCGTTAGAGCGATGAGGTTGCACTGCATCTCGTGGGGGGGGCGGGATTGTCTCGTCTATTCGGCTCCCTGTGGTCAAGGATGATAACAGGAGCCGGAGCTGGGAGCAGGATTCACAATACGATCCTAGCTTGGGTTGGGCATAAAATTAAGGAAAAGCAGTGTTTTCTACGTGGTAGCAGATACTATGGACCATACCGTGCGTATGATGATTGGAAGCAAAAGAAAGAGCCAAGAATTGGAAATGGCGGCCATCGCTAAAAGCGATTTTTAACCCCGCATTTCCTTGGACGGCATCCGTCCTATTCCTGGGTTCTACCAGGGGAAAGGAAAGTACATTTGGATTGCCATTCAAGCGCAAGACGGATGAAAACGATGAGAATCCCCCCTTTTGTGCTGGCGTGGTTCGTGGCATGTTCTGCGAGGCTAAACCACAATCCTTGGCAGGCGGCTCCCCATGCAACTGAGCAATTCGTTTGTGATGGTGTGCGCAAGATCGCTTAGCTCATAGGCGGTGATCCGCTGGTTGCCGGATTCCCCAATGAGGACGACAGGATCGCCGCAGCATGTTTCCGGGATGTCTGTCACATCCACAAGCGTTTGATCCATGCAAATCAGTCCTACAATGGGCGCTCTCTTTCCGCGTATCAGCACAGCTCCGCGGGCGTTGGACAGGCTTCGGGGCAGGCCGTCGGCGTACCCGATGGTGACTACGGCAATCGTTCGCTCGGATGATGCGATATCGTGCAGGCCATAGCCGGCGCCCTCGCCTGCGTGCAGCTTCTTGAGCATGGCGACGCGGGCTTTGAGGGAAAGCACGGGGCGAAGCGGAAGGGCATGCCTGGGAGAGTCGTTTTGCCTGCTTTGCAGGCCGTACAGCGCAATGCCAATCCGGGCGTAATCGCCTCCGAATTCGGGGTAGTTCAATACGCCGTAGCTGGCGAGC
Source organism: Candidatus Aphodomonas merdavium (assembly GCA_018715585.1). Classification (GTDB taxonomy): domain Bacteria; phylum Bacillota; class Clostridia; order Christensenellales; family Aristaeellaceae; genus Aphodomonas; species Aphodomonas merdavium. The sequence continues at coordinate 5,337 of DVLH01000175.1, read as the reverse complement.
AGATGCTTTTTTCCGCAGCGGCAGCCATCCGCTTCAAGCCGGTGGAGGGTTTGCCAGAAGGCCTGCCCCTGCGCGCGGGCATACGCCTGATCTTCCGGTTTCATGGTATCGGCTGTGCACAGATGCGAAAACAGGCCGGTGACGCGCAGATGCTGCATGTGAAAGACGGATTGAATCTGCCGGATGTTTTCGCAGCGCTCCCCGCAGCGGTGCATGCCCGTATCGATGCAGAGATGGACGTTGATCTTCCCGCCAAAGCGGTTTAGGAGCTTCGCATATTCGCAGCTGATGACGCTTTGCGTCAGATCCCAGGCGGCCAGAAGGGGAAAATCCTCCGGAGGCGTGTAGCCAAGGATCAATAGCTCGCCGCAGATGCCGCCCTTTCGAAGCTCCACCGCCTCCGCTATGGTGGCGACGCCAAATGCGCGCACCCCCAACCGGTTGAGTTCCCGCGCCACGGGCAGGGCGCCGTGCCCGTAAGCATTGGCCTTGACAACGGCCATCAGCTCGCAGCGCGGGGGAAGCAGAGCGCGCAAGGCCTCTACGTTTTGCCGAATTGCCTGCCTGCTGATCTCGATCCAGGCGCGCCCGGTGTCATGAGGTTCCATTTCCAAATCAGACAAGGTCATCATCCTTTTTCAATGATTCTCGATGTACCGGAAACAAGCGTGGCGCCGTCTGGCACATCGCCATAGACAACGGCGCCAGCGCCGATTTTGGCATCATGTCCAACCGTGATATCTCCAATCAGGATGGCTCCGGCGCCAATGAAGCAACGGTCGCCAATTTTGGGCGCATGTCTCCCGATTTCGCCAATCGTCACATTCTGGTAGATGCAGCAGTCTCGCCCAATGCGCGCAAACCGGGAGATAAAAACGCCATGCAGGCCATGGGGAAGCCTCGGCCGCCCATCAAATTTTGTCTCTACCCCGATATATCCGCCGTGACGGTGCGCAATCCGGCCGAGCAACAGCGACTGGATATCGCGCAGCCATTTGTGGCGGGTATGGCTTCTCCATTCAAACAGCCGCCAGAAAAGGCCGAGATTGTCTCCCCGGGAATAGTCCACCAGCCAGTCGCGCCATTTCATCACGCCTGCCCCCCTTTCCGATCCGTATGCAAGGCAAATTCGATGGCCGCTGTGAGGACTTCACGCATGCGCCAGCCCGCGGCTTTCATCATGCAGGGATACCGGCTGTGCTCCGTAAATCCAGGGATGGTATTCACCTCGTTAAACACGATTTCTCCCTTTGGCGTATAGAACATGTCCACCCGAGCAAACCCACGGCAATCCAAGGCGCGATAGATGCGCGCTGCGGTGGCTTTGATGCGCAGAATGTCGCCTGAAGGGATGCGCGCCGGCACATGGATTGCGGATGTTTTGAGCGTGTACTTTTCTGCAAAATCGAAGAAGCCGCCTTTCAGCTCGATCTCATCGATTTCTCCCAGCGTCAACGCGCCGCTTTCCAGCACCGCGCATCCGACCTCAAAGCCAGCAATGGCTTCTTCGACGATCACCTTGTCATCAAAGGAAAAGGCATGTTCCACAGCGGGCATGAGTTCCTCTGCCCTTGCCACGTGCGTGATGCCAAAGGATGAACCGGCCTTGACCGGCTTGACAAACAGTGGGTAACCCAACGCATCTGCTTCGGCCAGGATGCTCTGCCTGGAAGAGGAGGGCCCATAGACGCAAGCGTGCGGGGCGCGGATTCCTTCAGCTTCCACGACCCGATGCGCCAGGAACTTATGCATGCATAGTGCGGAGGACAGCATCCCACACCCGACAATGGGGATGCCGGCGAGCTCGAACATTCCCTGCACGGTTCCGTCCTCGCCATTGGCGCCGTGCAGGACGGGGAACACGGCGTCAACGGGTAGGCTTTGCAGACCGTTTTCCGTGCGTAAAAACATGGCGGGAGCATTGCGGCTGGGTGAAAATAGCACCCGGGCGCAAGAAGCAATATCCATCCATGTATCATTTTGAATGGCGTGAATGGGCCCGCCGTAAAGATACCAGTCGCCCTGCCGGGTAATGCCAATGGATACGACTGCGAATTTCTGCCGGTCAAGCTGCTGTAATACGGACGCGGCGGATTGCAATGAGACGCCGTACTCCGGGGAGCAGCCGCCAAAGAGAACGGCTATCCGTTTTTTTTCATGCATTTCAATTCTCCTCTTCATTAAGCGTGACGGTGTGTTCCGGAAGCGGATACCCGATGCGGCAACGGTTTCGGTAAACTTTTCGCGCAAAGAGAAGCTTACCGGTCTCCCGTTCCCTGCAGGTTTGAACGACGTCCACCTCTTCAAAGATTCCGCCTTTTTCCTGCCGGTAGACAAGATTCTCGTTGCTCACATGGATGTCCGCCTCAGGGCGAACGTCGCAGTAGAGGCTTGCGCAAATCGCCGTTTGACTGAACGAGAATCCAAGCTGGTAGGTATTGGGCGTGTCATTGCGCACCTTCAAATCGAGCCATCCTTCGTAAATGGTGGCATCGACGCCCAACAGCGCGTCGCTGGGAGGCTCGGGAAAATCTTTTTTATCATGGCCATGCCGTTCCAGGAGGGTCAGGGGGGCATGAAGAAACAGCCAGAAGATCACATTGCTCAGCTGACACAGGCCACCGCCGTACACCGGCTGCAGCCTGCCGTCGAGTTCTGCAAGCGCGTTCTTGTAAGGGATGTGCTTGTCGGCGGCATGGACATACTTCCAGAAAGAGAAGGTTTCCCCCGGCCGGATGATGGCTCCCGCCAATTGCGATGCCGCCAGTTTGACGTTGAAGACTTTGTTTTCCTGATACACCATGTCAAAGCCGGTATCGGGGTTGTACATGGGACAGGTTGAAGTAAAGACCAGATAGGGAAGCGGCACGTTGCTCTTTTTCGTTGCATATTGCTTTGAATCTAACCGCATGCCCAGGTAGAAACAGGCAATGCGCTGCTTTCTGCGCAAGGCCAAAAGGCCGGGAAAAAGCTGAGTGATTCGTTTTCGTGGCATGGTGCGTTTCTCCACTCATGGATCGATTTCATTGAGATACTCTTCAAGACACAGCCCGCGCTCGTACATTTCTGCGGCTGCTTCCAGTCCAACATAGCGGAAATGCCAGCGTTCATGCTGCGCCCCGGTAATCTCCGTTTTGTCTTCCGGGTATCGAAGCGTAAAGCCGTATTTGTAACTGTTTTCAGCCAACCATGGATAGACGTCCCAGATCATGCCGTTGATATCCACGGCCAATCCCGTCTGATGCTCGCTTGTTCCGGGCACGGAAACCCATTGCTGCGCCTGGGCGATCGCTTCTTCCTTGGAATAGCCCTCTCCCAGAAACTCGTTGATCTTCTCATCGTACAGGCTTTGCTGCTTTTCCTGCGTTCGGTAGCCCGAAACGACGATCGGGCCGACCCCTGCTTCCGTGGCGGCGTCCAGCATTTCCATGAGGGGCTGGTAGATCCGCTCGTCAACCTGCACGCCGCCCGGCGCGTCCACCAGCTGAACCGTGTACCCTTCCGGCAGCGGATTCCAGCGGTTGACCAGCATCAGCATCCATGAATCATCCTGCTCAGGCTCGGCGATTGGCGACCCGACAGCCGGCTTGCCTCCTGCATTCGCCGCCATGGACGCGTATGCATCCGATGGGTTGCCCACCGAAGAAACAGCGTCCGCCGGGACATGCGCTAATGTTGCAAAGGTGCCCGATGGTCTCGCCTCAGGCAAGGACGTATCCGCATACCCATTGAGCAAAGAAGCGGTTTTGCAATTTGCATTCTCTGCCATAAACGCACTTACGCCTAGAACGACTGCGAACACGGCGAAAAGCAGGAAGCCGGCGGTGAGAATGGTGGCGCGCGGGCGCCTTCTTCTCATGCTTCGCCTCCTCCTGCTAGCCCTTTGAAAGCCTGTTGGATAGTAGCCGCTGCTCCATGTTGACACACGTTGATTCCGCATTATTTCACCTTCTTTTGAAGCGGTCGAACAGAAAAAGCTCCTGTTTGACGGCCATTCTATCAAACAGAAGCTTTGAGGATTTGAAGTTGGAATGGATCAATTCCTAAGATTTTCTAAAAAGAAAGCGTATGGTATGTAGCGTGCCGGAAAAGTCCGCCTGTGTCGACCTCTCCCGAGTGTTTGCACCGTCTCCCGCTCGGCGCTCTGGGCCTCCCGGGTGGAAAACGGCGCAAGGAAACCTTGCTGTGCAAGGGTTTGAATCCGCCGCACCTGTCGCCGGATTCGGATTGTATTCGAGGACTGTGGCCTTTCAAGCTGCCCGAAAGCGGCTGCTTATTCCTTTGGAAGTCGTACCGTGAAGGTTACCGTATCGTTGGCGCTGCTTGCCTCCACGGAACCACCATGCATCTCAACGATTTCGTGCGCAATGGCAAGGCCGAGTCCGGAGCCGCCTGTGTCGGATTTCCGTGCTTCATCCAGCCGGAAGAACTTCTGAAAGAGCATTTGAAGTTGTTGCGGCGGGATGGTTTTTCCGTGGTTTTGAAAGCTGATTTCGGCCATCCTTCCATCTGATTTTGCCGTTATTCTGATTTCCGTATTCGGATCGCTATAGGCAGCCGCATTTTTTAGGAGATTGCCAAACACGCGCGCCAGCTTATCCGGATCTGCGCAGATGGAAAGATGCTCCTCTGCATCCAGGACCATGCGGTTCCCGTGAGCGCTAAGCGCCGGCAGATGCTCATCTATCATCTGTTCCAGCATTAGCGAAAGGTTTATCCGTGCCTTGGAGAGCGTGACCTGCCGCGAACGATAGCGCGTAATCTCAAAAAACTCGTTGACCATTTTCTCCAGCCGGTAGGCCTTTTCCATTGCGATATGGATGTATTTCTCTCTTTCGGCCTTAGGCAGTTCGGGCGCTTCCTCCAGGACATTCAAATAGCCGATGACGGACGTTAAAGGCGTGCGGATATCATGAGCCAGATACATCACCAATTCGTCCTTTCGCTTTTCAGCCTGCAAGGATTCCTGCTTGCGCTGCCAAAGCGTCTGCTTGACGGCGTTCAGCTTCTTTTCCATCGGCGCCATTTCCGGCAGTAGGTGAAGCGGTTCGTTGTCATCGGCCATCAGTTTGTCGATGCCTTGATTGACATCGTCCAAATAGCGGACAAACGATACAAACAGAAAGCGCAGGAAGAAGCAAAACACGCATATGACCGCAAGGCCCATGAGGAAAGATTTGTTCCGGCGCAACACGAGATGCAAAAATGCAAACGCTTTGTGCGGGTTTATTCCCAAAAAGCGAAGAAGCGTAAGGATCCATTCCCCGGCTTTTTCATACCAGATGAACCAGTAAAACAAAAACACAGCGCTGATGGAAAGCAACGCCAGGTATACGA
>DVLH01000174.1 GCA_018715585.1 Candidatus Aphodomonas merdavium | reverse complement strand
GGGAAATATTTATCTTTACGGCAGCCGGCAAAAGCCTATTTCCGTCACCGGTGCGCTGACCCTTTCCCCGGCGGTGGATATCCGTAGGCAAAAAGCGCCCGAAGCGGGCGATGTGCTGGTGACCTACGCGGCGAACCTGACGCCGGATGCCGCGCAGTTCACCGCTACCTATGCAAAGAGCGCGGGCCTTGCGGTAGCGGTCGACGGCCAGAATCTCGTGCTGGATATTGCCCCCGCTGCTACGCTTGCTCCGATTTCTCCCGGCGAGGACGCCGGGACATTGCCCGCGGACAACCTGCCGCACATCACGGCGCCGTCGGTCGCGCAGGAAATTGCGGCGGAGGCCGGGGAGCGTGCGAAGATGGCGGTCACGGCGGTGAACGTGGGGACGTACCAGTGGTATGTGGACCGGGGCGACGGCAAGGGGTACGTGGCGCTGAGCGGCGCGACATCGGCGATGTACGAGACGAGCCCGGTGAACGCGGGCAACGACGGCTACAAGTACATCTGTGTGGTGACGAACGAGCACGGCAGCGAGACGAGCCCGGTGTTCACGCTGCGGGTGCTGGGGGCGAGCGCGGTGCCAAGCACGGGCGACGGCGCGCCGTTGGCGGCGTGGGTGGCGCTGCTGGCACTGAGCGGATGCGGTGCAGCGCTGCTGGTAGGAAAGCGCCGCCGCGCACACCGCTGAGCAGGTAGGCATTGCAAGAAACCTTTTCAAAGACATCCATAGCCGTGCCAGGCTATGGATGTTATTTTTCTCCGCACAAACGGCCTGCAAGCGGGAGCCAAGGCTTGCAAAAGGAAACTTGCAAGGGAAAGCGTTTTGCATTCTGCACGCAAAACACGCCGCATTGCCGCTGCGAATCCATGCAAGGGCAAAAAAGGCGCGCCGCCGTTTTCGCCGCTTTTCCTTGCGGCGGAAAAGCCTGCCCGCCCAGGCGGGTCAATGGGAACGAATCCTGCGCCGGCCGCCGGAAAAGCCGGGCGTTCCGCCCGGGCGATGGGCGCGCGATTCGACAGGGGTTGCATCCGGCGGGCGTTCCATGATACAATATGCTGGATTTGCATGAAAGAGGAGGGGGTGGCAGTGCGCGCGCGATATCGGCTTGTGGTGGCGCCTGCGCTGCTGCTGTTGACGCTCGTCCTTGCCTTTGCGCGCGATAACCCCTGGCAATATCTGACGCTGGCGGCGCTTTTTTGCCTGTTCATGAGCGATGCGCTGGTTGTGGGCGTGCCTGCGGCCGTGCGCTGTGTGCAGGACCCAATGCTTTGCGCACGTGCCGCGTCCATTACGTCGGACGCCGTTTTTTCTGCGGCGCTGTCTACCGCGATGGATGCGATGTCCGTCCGCCATCTGCGCACGCCGGGCGCGCTTTACGGCGCGGAGCTGGTGCCGTATCTCGTGCCCATCTTCATGCTCTGCGGGATGCTGTTGTTCTTGTGGTGGGTGTTCCGCACGACGCTGCCTCGGCGGGAAAAGGCGACCCTTTTTGTTTGGATGTTGGCGCGCAGCGCAATGGCGGGCTTTGCGTTTTGCGCGGCGTTTTTAGGTGGCGAGGTGCGCCCGGCGTGTGCGCTGGGCGGGCTTTTGATGTTTGTATCCGCCGTCATTTTTCTCTCGCGCGGCATTGCCGGAAAAGACACAGAGGAAGGAATGGGCGAAAAGCTTTCCTGGGCGACGTATTATCCTGGCGTTGCGTTGCTGACGATTGGCATTTCGCTGCTGTACTGAGATGTATCCTGTTTTTAAAAGGCTGCTGGATATCGTTTTGTCCTTGGCAGCGCTGTTGGTGCTGTTACCGTTGCTGCTCGTTTTGATGCTGCTTATCCGCGTGGATTCCGAGGGGCCGGCGATTTTTACGCAGCAGCGCGTAGGGCGCGAGGAGCGCCTGTTTCCCATCTTCAAGCTGCGCACGATGAATGTCAGCGCGCCGCACGATGTGGCCACCAGCGAACTGTACGATGCTCAAAGCCACATTACGCGCGTGGGCCGCGTGCTAAGAAAGACGAGCTTGGACGAGCTGCCGCAGCTTTTCAACGTCCTGCGCGGGGAGATGAGCCTGATCGGGCCCCGGCCGCTTGTGCCGGGCGAAAAGGACATCCATGCCCTGCGCCGCCAGACGGGGGCCTATCGCGTGCGCCCGGGCATTACCGGCTGGGCGCAGGTCAACGGGCGCGATTGTGTGCTGCCGGAGGACAAGGCGCGGTTGGACGGGTATTACGCCGACCATCTCAGCTTGGCGCTGGATTTGAAAATCCTGGTGTTCTCCGTGTTCTGCGTGCTGACGGCGCGCGGCGTGCGCGAGGGGGCGCTGCCGTTTGACGAGAGCGTGGACGGAGAAAAGGGTAAGGTGAAGACGAATGCCTAAAAAGCTGGTCATCCTCAATCAGCAGTATCCGCCGGAGCCGGCCGCGACGGGACAGATCTTCTGCGCCATCGCCGAGGGGTTTGTCAAGAGCGGCTGGGAGGTTACGGTGATCACGGGCGAGCCGTATTATCCGGGCATGCTTGTGCATCCGCCGCGGCGCGAAGTGCGAAACGGCGTAAACGTCCGCCGGCTGTGGAATACGCGCTTCCCCAAGGCATCCTTCGCCGGGAAGCTGTTTAATCTCGTCACGTTTGAAATCAGCCTTTTTCTTTACTGTCTGTTGCACATCGGCAAAGACGCGACAGTGCTCGTGGGCACGGCCCCGCCGCTTGCCGTGTTCTGCGCGGCGGCGGGCAAGCGGCTGCGCGGCTATCGCGTTTTTTTGACCGTTCAGGATCTCTATCCAGATGTGCTCAAGGCATCGGGCATGAGCGACGGAACGGGATTTACTTATCGGATGCTTGCGCGCGTCATGCGCCGCAGCATGCACCGCTGCGACGCGGTGGCGTCGCTCAGCCGCGAAATGTGCGCGCATTTGGAGTCCGCCTACGGGCTTTCCAACGTGCGGCTGCTGGCTAACTTTTGCCCGGAGGACATCGCGCCGCTGCCGCGTGGGCAGGCCAAGGCCGCCTGCGGCTGGGGGGACAAGCTGGTGGTGCAATACAGCGGGAATTTTGGCGTGGCGCACGAGTATCAGACGCTGCTGGGTGCGATGCGCCTGCTGAAGGGGGAGCCTATCCTCTTCCAAATTGCCGGTGCAGGGAGCAACTACGGCAAGCTTCAGGCCGCCTGCAAGGCGGAAGGCCTTGACAACGCCGTCTTTCAGGGGTATGCTCCTGCCAGCGAGCTGGGGCGGCGGCTGAGTGAGGCGGACTTGTCCGTGGTAATCTTTTCCGCGGCGTTTCGCGATGTGCTCTTGCCCAGCAAGTATTACGGCATTCTCGCCAGCGGCCGCGGCGTGCTGTTGATCTCTTCCTGTACGTCAGATATTGCGCGCGATATCGATGCCGAGGGCATCGGGCTGCGCTTTGACGAAGGGGAGAGCGCCGCCGTGGCGGACGCCTTGCGCAGCTTGTTGCGCGATGGCGCACCTTTGGACGGGATGGGCGCGCGCGCCCGGGCGCTTTACGAGCGCCGCTATGCGCGCGAGAAGGTCGTGGCAGCGTATCAGGAATGGATGGAAACAGGCGGTTGATAAGGCGCGGCGCGCGGGGATGGATCTCCCGCGCTTTTTTCACAGTGGCCTTGCGCTGGTTGACAGCGGATTGCATCGCATGATAAAATAATAATTAATTAATAATTTTTATGCAATAAAAAGGAGCGCGCTATGGCGGAAGATATTCGCATGCTGTTTCTCAAGGAGAGCCTGAACGACTGCGAGGAGGTGTATGCCAACGCCGTGGCGGACCCCAAGGCGCGCGCGTGGGATTATCTGGTGATTACGGCGGCCAACGAGGCACAGGCGCAGGCATACCGCGCCCAGGTTGCGCGCAGGCAACGGGACGCGCGCCTGCCTAAACAAACGCGCTATCTGGTCATCGCTGATCCGGATGGGAAGCGCGTAGGGTGCGGGGGCGCGACGCTCAACGTGTTGCGGGAGATTGCGCGGCTGGAGGGAGGCGAGCGGCCGTTTTCCAAAAAGCGCATTTTGGTCATCCATTCCGGCGGGGACAGCAAGCGTGCGCCGCAGTTTTCCGCGTGCGGCAAGCTGTTTGCGCGCGTGCCGCGCGCGCTGCCCGACGGAAGGGTAACGACGCTCTTTGACGAGTTTTGCGTTTCGACAGCCGTGGTACCCAAGCGCGTTTCTGGCGGGATGCTGGTGATGAGCGGCGATGTGCTTTTGCTCTTTAACGCGCTGCAAATCGATCTGGAGAACAGCCAGGCGGCCTGCGTATCCATCAAAGCGCCCGCTGAAATGGGGACGCGCCACGGGGTATTCCTGCCCAAGGACGGCGGGGTGGGCGCTTTTTTGCACAAGCAGCCGCTGGAGGTGCTGCGCGCGTGCGGTGCGGTGAACGCGCGCGGCATGGTGGATATCGATACGGGCGCGGTGTGGCTGGGCGAGGAAATGCTCGAAAAGCTTTACGGACTCGTGCGCGAGGAGGCGGGCTTTCAGCAATACGTCAACGACCGCGTGCGGTTGAGCTTTTACGGCGACTTCGTCTATCCCATGGCCGAATCGGCGACGCTGGAGGACTATTTGCGCCAGGCGCCGGAAGGGGTGTTCAGCCCGGAGCTGGAGGCATGCCGCAGGCAGCTGTGGGAAACGTTAGGGTCGGCGCGACTGGATCTTGTCCGCCTTTCACCGGCAGAATTCATCCACTTTGGCAGCACGGGCGAGTGGCGTACACTGATGCTGGAGGGCGCGCACAAATATGCTGCGCTCGGCTGGAAGCGCCATGTGTGCGCATTTGGCGCGCCGGAGGAAGCGGCGGCCGCGTGCAGCCTGATGGAGCCGGGGGCACAGGTAGGGGCAGGATGCGCGCTGGAGGAGACACGGCTGGGGCCGCGTGCGCGCGTGGGAGAAGGCTGCGTGCTTAGCGGCGCGGATTTTGACGGGGAGCTTCCGCCGCAAACGGCGCTTTCCGTGCTTGCACTCAGTGGCGGAGGGTTTTGCCCGCGCGTCTATGGCGTGACGGATAACCCCAAGGAGAACAGCTGGATGGGCCGCCCGCTGCCGGAGCCGCTGTGGGAGGCAAAGCTATTCCCCATCTGCCGCACGCGCAGGGAGGCGTCTATGGCAGCGCAGGCGCTCGCCTGCGGTCAGACGGTGGCGCAGGGCGCGCGGTTGAGCTTGAGCGAAAGCTTCATGCGGGCCGATATGGATGAGGCTATCCGCTGGCAGGAGGAGCTGGCCGAGCGGGTGCGTGCCGTGCGCGTGATACAGATGCTCAAAAACGCTACGCCTGCCGCACAGGTGGCGCCGCTTCTGGGCGCGGGAGACGGGCTGCGCGGGCGCTTGCTGCGCGTGGCGGAGGAAGCGCCGTTCCCGCTGAACATGCGCTTGTTTGCGCTGCTGGAGAAGCCGGATGAATGCTGGACGGCCATCCATCACCATATGGCGCCGCGCGCCGCCAGCGCGCAGCCACAGCGTATCGTCCGCCAGCAGGGGCAAGCAAGCCTGCCCGCGCGCGTCAACTTTGGCGGTGGCTGGACGGATACGCCCCCTTATTGCCTCGAATATGGCGGGACGGTGCTCAATGCGGCCGTGCTGCTGGAAGGGGAGCGGCCCGTGTACGCCTGCGCCCGCAGGCTGGACGCGCCGCAGATCCGCATCGTGAGCGAGGACCAGGGGATTGCACGCACGTATACGCGTCTGGAAGCGCTTGCACCGGGCGATCCATATGACCCGCACGCGCTCGGCAAGGCAGCCCTATGGGCATGCGGTGTTGTGCCCGAAGGAGCACAGGGACCCGTCGAGCCGCTGTGCGCGCAGATGGGCGGCGGGGTAGAGATCGTCACGCGCGTGCATGGGGTGCCAAAGGGATCAGGCCTCGGTACCAGCAGCATCCTTTGCGCGGCGGCGGCGCGCGCGCTTAGCCAGCTGTTTGGCCAGGATGACGGGGATAGCCGCGTGGCGGAGCTTGCGCTATGCATGGAGCAAGCGATGCGCACGGGCGGCGGATGGCAGGACCAGGCAGGGGGATTGCTGCCCGGCATGAAGCTGGTGAGCACGCATGCGGGCGTACCGCAGGCGCTTTCCTGGCGGCGCGTGGAAATCCCGCAGGCCGCGCGCGAGGAGCTCTGCGCCCGGTTTGCGCTTGTCTATACGGGCCAGCGGCGCATGGCGCGCAACTTGCTGCGCTCCATCATGCAAAAGGCCATCGCGCACGACCCGCAGACGCTCGACGTGCTCGCGCAGGCGCGCCGCTTGGCCGTGCTGATGGCGTTTGAATTGGAGACGGGCGGCGTGGATAAGTTTGCCGCACTGATGAACGAGCATTGGGAGCTGTCCAAGCGGTTGGATGCGGGTTCGACCAACACGTGTATCGACCATATGATCGCCGCCTGTAGGGATTTGACGGACGGGGTGATGATCTGTGGTGCGGGCGGAGGCGGTTTTATGACGATGATGCTCAAGCGCGGCGTGCCGCGCCAGAAGCTCGCCGAGCGCCTGGACGAGCTGTTTGAGGAAAGCGGCGTGCGCGTATGGGATGCGCAATTGTTGGTATAACGGTGGAGTTTTACGCACAAAGTAAGGGCACCTTTCCATCAAGGGAGGTGCCTTTATTATGGAAGGAAATGAACGGTGGAAACAACGCCAGGCGGAGCGCATCGGCGTGCTGCTGGCAGGCGTGGGTATCGCGCTTTTGGCGGTGGGGATTGGCATTTTGCTTGCAGCGGTGCCGGCGTCGGGCCAGGAAACGCTTGTGGCGGCAGAATGCAAGCAGGCAGAGCGCATTGAATATTTGCGCTGTGGCCATACGGTGATGCGGCGCACGGACGTCCGGCCGTCCTTTGTGGGGATGACGCGCCAGCGGTTGGAAGAGGCGTTGGAGCAGGAAGGCGGCGTATGGCGGCTTACGTCGTTTTCACCGGAGAAAATTTCGGTTACGAAGCAGCTGGATATATATTGCCCCGCACATTTTGTGCTGATGATGGATGAGGACGAACATACGGCCGTGTTCCGCAACCTGGACGGGGAGACGATGGAGCGGATTGCCGCCTGTGACGTGCCTGCCGGGGACGATACGGTGCGCGCGCAGCTGCGCCGGGGCATGGCGTTCGATTCGCTGGCGGAGTTGGAAGCGGCGGCCGAGGCGATGCGCGCCCAGCCCTAGCGCGCGGCAAGGCGTACGGGGCGGGTTCGGCCGGGCGGCTTTTCCGCCGCCGGGGCGCCCGCGCAAGAATAAGCCGGTAAAACACGCTTCCCCGCGCCGTAGGCGCGGGGAAAATTTTGCTTGTCTTTTATGCCGCAAACAGGCGGTCATTTTGCCGCCCGCGATGGAGAATTATGCCTTATGGATATCCGCACCGAGGCTGCGCAGGTGCAGGTCGATGTTTTCATACCCGCGCTCGATAAAATGGACATTGCGGATTTCCGTCTGTCCGTCGGCCATCAACCCGGCGATGATCAGCGCTGCGCCTGCACGCAGGTCGCTGGCTGCCACGGGCGCGCCATGGAGCTTGATCACGCCGTTGATGACGGCTGTGCGCCCTTCAATGCGCACCTGTGCGCCCATACGCTGCATTTCGTTGAGATGGTGAAAGCGGGCGTCGTAGATGGTTTCTATTATGGTGCTCGTACCCCGTGCAGTGGTCAGCAGGGCGCTCATGGGCTGCTGCAGGTCGGTGGGAAAGCCGGGATAAGCCTGCGTTTTAAAGCTGACGGCGCGGTGTGCGCCCGGCGCGAACACGCGGATGGTATCGTCATAATCGTCCACGCGCGCACCGAGCTCCAGCAGCTTTGCCGTGAGCGACTCCATGTGCGTGGGGATGCAGCCATGCAGCGTTACATCGCCATGCGTAGCGGCAGCTGCAATCATCAGCGTGCCCGTTTCGATTTGATCGGGAATAACGGCATAGGAGCAGCCGTGCAGGCGCGAAACGCCGCGCACGCGGATCACGTCCGTGCCTGCGCCGCGGATGCGTGCGCCCATGGCGTTGAGAAAGTTCGCCGTATCGACGATGTGTGGCTCCTTCGCCGCGTTATAGATCATCGTGTTGCCCTCGGCGCGGCAAGCGGCCAGCATCACGTTGATCGTGCCGCCGACGGTAACGCAATCCATGAAAATTTCTGCACCGTGCAGCTGTGCTGCGCGGGCTTCCAGCAGGCCGCATTGTTCTTTCACCTGTGCGCCCAGCGCGCGGAACCCCTTGATGTGCTGGTCAATGGGCCGCACACCGATGGCACAACCTCCCGGCCGTGCAATGACGCCTTCGCCCGCCTTGCCCAGCAGCGCTCCCAGCAAATAATAGCTGGCGCGCATGCGTTGGCAAAGCGCGGGGTCGGGGGTTATGGAAGTCAGCGATGTGGGGTCAACCACGACGACGGAGGCGCTTTCGCGCTCGATGCCTGCGCCTAACCCTTCCATCAGTGAGAGCATCAGCCGAACGTCCGAGATATCCGGCAGGTTTTCAATGCGGACGGGTTCATCGCAAAGCAGCGCTGCGGCAAGGATGGGCAGCGCGGTGTTCTTGCCGCCATGCACCTGTACGTCGCCTTCCAGCGGAATGCCGCCGCGAAGATAGAGCCTGCGTTCTTGTGTCATATCGTCACCCGTTGTGATGGCAACCGGAGCAACCGGAACAATTGCCGGAACAGCCGCTCGTTGCGCTGACCGTTCCCGCGTGGGAACCGGCCATGCCAAAAAGGCACTTGCCTTCATAAGCGCGCTGCGCCTGCGCGCCGCACTCGGGGCAGCGCACATCCTGGGTGTGGGAGAAGCCGACCAGTTCCTCAAAGCGCTTTCCACATTCCGGACAGCGATATTTTAACAGCGGCATTGCAAGACCTCCCCCATGTTGCGAATTATAAGCAACTCATTATACACGATACGGCGGTAAAGAGCAAGATTTTGAGAGAAATACCAGGGTTTGGCGGCGGAAAGAAAGGCGGCGTTTGCCGTCGAAAAAGAGAAAAACACTGCAAAGGTTGCAAACTGGCGCTGTAAAAGCCGTGACAGCTGCGCCGATACGGGCTATAATGGTGCCAGGAGGGAATGGACAGCATGACGGAACGGTTATATTATGATCATCCTTATCTCAAAACGTTTGAGGCAAAGGCGGTTATGAGCGAGCG
>DVLH01000173.1 GCA_018715585.1 Candidatus Aphodomonas merdavium | reverse complement strand
CTTTATCTGCTTGCCGCCGGGCAGCGTGGCGCCGTCGAGGCAGACGGGAACCGTTTCACCGCCGTGCAGGTTCTGCGCGCCGGTGATGATTTGCAGTGGGCGCTCTTTGCCCACGTCCACCTGGCAAACCCACAGGTGGTCGGAATCTGGGTGGCGCTCCATGGAAAGCACGCGGCCGGTCACCACGCCGGTGATTTCCCCGCCCAATACCTCATAGCCCTCCACCCCCGTGCCCGTGAGCACCATGCGGCTGGTATAGGCTGCGCCGTCCGTGGGGATGGCGGTATAATCACGAATCCAATTCATCGGTATTTTCATTGCGCTTTTCCTCTCCTACTTGCGAATTGCTTCCTTTTGCGCTTAGCGGAACTGTTCCAGGAAGCGGACGTCCCCTTCGTAAAACAGGCGCATGTCGTTGATACCGTATTTCAGCATGGCAATGCGCTCCAGGCCGATGCCGAAGGCAAAGCCGGAATAGACGTTGGAGTCGATGCCGTTCATATCCAGCACCTTGGGATTGACCATGCCGCAGCCGAGCACCTCGATCCACCCGGTACCCTTGCAAACGCGGCAGCCCTTGCCGCGGCAGGCCATGCAGCTCATGTCCACCTCGGCCGAGGGTTCCGTAAAGGGAAAGAACGACGGACGAAAGCGCGTTTGCATATCTTCTCCAAAGAGCGATTTGACAAACGCATCCAGCGTCCCCTTCAGGTCGCACATGGAGATATCCGTATCGATTGCCAGGCCTTCCATCTGATGGAAAACGGGGCTGTGCGTGGCGTCCACCTCATCGGCGCGGTAGACGCGGCCGGGGCAGACGATGCGGAACGGCGGTTTGCGGCTTTGCATCGTCCGCGCCTGTACGGGGGAGGTGTGCGTGCGCAGCACGATGTTGTCTTCGATGTAAAACGTATCCTGCGCGTCGCGGGCCGGATGGTTCTTGGGCAGGTTCAAAAGCTCGAAGTTGTAGGTATCCAACTCCACTTCCGGGCCCTCGACCACATCAAACCCCATGCCCGTAAAGACGTCGATCAGCTCGTTTTGCACCAGCGAAAGCGGGTGCAGCGTGCCCATGCGGGGAAACGGGCGCGGCTCGGTGACGTCAATGGTTTCTTTTTTAAGCTGTGCCTGCCGCTCCGCGGCGCGCAATGCAGCGCGCTTTTGCTCAATCATCGCGCCGATTTCCTCACGCGCGGCATTGATCAGTGCGCCCATGCGCGGTCTTTCTTCTGCCGGAAGCTGGCCCATGCCGCGCAGCAATTGCGTTAAGCTTCCTTTTTTCCCTTGGAACTGTACGCGCAGCGCTTCCAGGGCGGCGGTATCGCCGGCATTTTCCAGCGCTTGCCGCGCTTCGGCCACGATCTGGCGGATTTTCTCCTGCATGTTCTGTCAAACCTCCTCTATGGATGCAAAAAGCCTGCCGCGTGAAGGGACGCAGGCAGGCGCAGCGTGGTACCACCCTTATTTGCCGCAAGCGCAACGCGCGACGGCCTCGACGGGATAACGGGCTCGTTCCCGGCCCTGCCTACTGCCGTTTCAGCGGGGCGGCTCGGGAGGGAATTCCCCGCGCCCTCCGCAGCGGCTCCCAGCCGGCGGAAAATCCGCGGGCCGCATTCTCTGTGGCGGAGAGGAACATCGGGCATTGTCTCCTTCATTGCCGATGCTTTGGGTTATATCATAGGTAAGAAATTTTGTCAAGGATGGCGACAAAAAGCAATGAAAGAGTATTGACAAATTAAAACGAAAGAGTATACTTTTAGAATGATATTGTGAATATAACCACAATATTAATAAACGACTATCGCTAAGGAGGAACCAAATACGATGAAGAAACTATATGCGCTAATGTTATGCATAGCGCTGTGTTTCGGCGCTGTGGGCGCATGTGCACAGGAAGCGCTGACGGATGGTGAATACCAGGCCGCCGCGCAAGGGAACAATGGCGACGTCAACGTGACGGTAACGATTGCTGATGGAAAAATTGCGGCGGTGGAAGTCGGCGAACATGCCGAAACGGCAGGCATTTGCGAAGCGCCGATCGAGAGCATTCCGCAGGCTATCGTCGACGGGCAGACGCTCGCGGTAGACGTGGTTTCGGGTGCGACGAACACGTCCAACGCCATACTTGCCGCCGTTGCCAGCTGCATTGAACAGGCAGGCGGCGATCCGGCTGCATATCAGACGGCTGCAGCCGAGGCAAGCGACGAAGTGCAGACCATCGAGGCGGACGTTGTTGTCGTCGGTGGCGGCATGGCGGGCGTAGCGGCTGCGCTGGGCGCGGTTGAAAACGGCGCAAACGTCGTCGTGCTGGAAAAGCAGGGCGTGTTGGGCGGCAGCGCGGCACTGGCTGGCGGCAACTTCGCTGTTGCCGGTACGCAGTATGAGACGGACGCAGGGTTTGACAACTCCATCGACGCTGCGATTGAGCGTTTGAAGGTCCGTGCCGAGGCAGATGCCAAGCAGAGCGGCTATCCGGACTATGACAAGCTCCGCTTTGTGCTGGAAGGCGCTGCGGACACCATCGCCTGGCTGGAAGAAAACGGAATGGTCTTTGGCGATATCATGGAACCCGGCACTGAGCTTGCACGGCTGCGCACGCGCATCCCGGACAGCACCAACAACGGCGCTGCCATGATTGCCAAGCTGATTGAAACGGCAGAGTCCAAGGGCGTAACGTTTATGACCGATTGCGCGGCCAATGCGCTGCTGCTTGAAGACGGCAAAGTCGCCGGCGTCACCGCCAAGGATGGCGCTGTTACCGTGCATGCCCCCACCGTGGTGCTGGCCTGCGGCGGCTTTGGCCACAACCAGGAAATGATGGAAGAATACATTCCCGAATACGCCGGAGCCACCTGCACGTCGGCTGCTGGCAATACGGGCGACGGCTTTGTCATGGCGGAACAGGTGAACGCGGCGTTCTATGACAACCCGTGGGTTATCGCCGCCGGTCCCGTGCTTTCCGGCGAAGTAACCGCTGCGTGCGATACTTCCGCCGTTGCCTACACGGCAGGCCTATCCGTCAACGCGCAGGGCGAACGGCTCGTGAACGAAACGGCGCAGTATTCGGTCGTCAGCAACGCGGTTGCCTGGAATGGTGGCGAAGCGCTGTTCCTTTATGATTCGAGCGACGAAGCGGTTGCCTCTGTGATGGAGACGGCTGTGACGCTCGGCGAGGCGTTCAAGGGCGAAACGATCGAAGAACTGGCCACCGCTGCGGGTATTGATCCGCAGACGCTGGTAGCGACGGTAGAGCGCTTCAACGGCTATGCTGCCGCCGGCGTGGATGAGGAACTCGGCAAGGCCGCGGCGTCCATGACGGCGCTGGAGAACGGCCCGTTCTATGCTGTGAAGTTCTATCCGTCGTACATGGGAACGATTGCCGGTGTCGTCACCAACAACGACGCGCAGGTGATCAACACCGACGGCGAAGTGATCGAAGGCCTCTACGCCGCGGGCGAAATGTCCAACAGGCCGTATTACAACTACGGCTACTATAGCGCGGCCTCGCTGCAGATCTATTCGCAGATGGGACACATTGCTGGTGTGAACGCCGCGCAGGAAGCGCTGCAATAATCGTTTTTTGCAAGGCGCCGCAAGCGATTTGCTTGCGGCGCTTTGTCGCATTCCGGCTTTCGGAATGCGAACGGTTTGGACGGCGAGGATAGCAGCAAGCAGGTTGAAAATTCCGGTGGTAGGGAAAGGCGCCCTTCCGTTTGTGGAGAGCAAGGAAGAAAGAACTCAACGGTTGGTAATCTTGCCTGCGTGCAGTAGGCAGGAAGATGCAGCGCATGCAAAAGTCGTAGCTGTCAGGACAGGGGCGAGGCTTATCTGCGATGACATGAAGATGGCGGCTGTGCGGCAGGTAAGGCACGCAATGGATTCGCCAGCATTTTTCGGCGGCCTTTTACCGCCTGCTTTGCCTTTTTAGCAAAACATAATTTGCATTTCCTTCCTGGCCTTCTTTTCCTGCATCACCGGGCTTTACAAAGCCGCACCGCCAGGGAGCTGTTGCCGGAGGTGTAGTTGTAGTGCGCGGACGTCGCGCCAACGTGCGTCATCGACGAAAGCGTGCTCACCTTCTCATACGCGCAGCCAGCGTTGTTGTGGTCGCAC
>DVLH01000172.1 GCA_018715585.1 Candidatus Aphodomonas merdavium | reverse complement strand
AGCTCAACTGTGGCAGCTGCGGCTATAACACCTGCCGCGAGAAGGCCATCGCCGTCTGCCAGGGCAAGGCGGATGTGAGCATGTGCCTGCCATACCTGATGGACCGCACGGAGCGCTTTTCCAATAACATCCTCAACAATTCGCCAATCGGCGTGCTTGTGCTCAACGAGGAATACGAGGTGCAGCAGATCAACCGTGCGGCGATGAAGATGCTGCGCATCGGCTCGGAACTGGATGTGCTGGGCGAGCAGGTCGTGCGCGTGATGGACCCGATGCCGTTTATCGACGTGCTTGAAAACGGCAAGATCGTGCGGGAACGGCTGGAGTATTACGCGGAGTACAAAAAATACATCGAGCTGACCGTTGTGCACGATAAAAACACGCATATCCTCATTGCCTTGCTGCGCGATGTGACGGAGGCGGAAATGCAGCGCCACCGCAAGGAGGAGCTGGAGCGGCACACGGTGGAGATTGCCGATAAAGTGGTGGAAAAGCAGATGCGCATCGTGCAGGAAATCGCATCGCTCCTGGGAGAGACGACGGCCGAGACGAAAATTGCACTGACCAAGCTGAAGGAATCCATTGTGCGTGAGGAAGAAAATGAATGATCTGTGCGCTGATATCGGCTATTATGGGCTAAACCACGCGGGCGAACAGCTCTGCGGCGACCATATCGAAATCCGCCACCAGGGGGAGAACACGACGGTTATCGTGCTGGCCGACGGTTTGGGCAGCGGCGTGAAGGCGAACATCCTCTCCACGCTGACCAGTAAAATCCTCTCCACATTGCTGGCGGAGGGGATCACGCTGGACGACGCCGTGCAGACGGTGACGGCGACATTGCCCGTCTGCTCCGTGCGCGGCATCGCTTATTCCACCTTCACCATCATCCGCCTGGTCAACAACGAGCGCGCCGAGATCATGCAGTACGACAGCCCCAAGGTGATTTTGCTGCGGGACGGGCATAATCTCGAAATTCCGACGACGGAGATGGATATCGGCGGCAAAAAGGTATACCGTTCCCACATCAGCCTTCGCAAAAACGACGTCTTTATCGCCTTTTCCGACGGCGTGGAGCATGCGGGCGTGGGAGGGATTTACAATTTCGGCTGGAAGCGCTCGGATATCATCTCCTTCATGGAGACGTTTTGGCACATCGGCTTTACGGCGAAAACGCTTACGACCATCCTGCTGGACGAGGTCAACAAGCTCTATGACGGAAAGCCGGGGGACGATGCGACGGTGTGCACCGTGCGCATCCGCGAGCGCGTGCCGATGAACCTGATGTTCGGCCCGCCGGCCAACCGCGACGACGAGCGCAAGATGCTCTCGCTGTTTTTCGGCAAGGCGGGAAAGCACATCGTCTGCGGTGGAACGACGTCGACAATCGCCGCGAAATTCCTCGGCAAGCCGATCGTGCCCAATATCAAATTCCTCGACCCGGAGATTCCGCCGACTGCGGAAATCGAAGGCGTGGACCTGGCAACGGAAGGCGTGGTTACCGTAAACCGCGTGCTGGAGTACGCCAAGAATTATCTCAAGGACAACAAGTCCTATGAGCAGTGGAGCTACAAAAAAGACGGCGCTTCGCAAATGGCGCGCCTGCTTTTTGAGGAAGCGACGGATATCAACTTTTTTGTAGGGCGCGCCATCAATCCGGCGCACCAGAACCCGGATTTGCCCATCGGCTTTAGCATCAAGATGCAGCTTGTGCGCGAGCTGTCGGAATGCCTGGAACAGATGGGCAAGCGGATCAAGGTCAGCTATTTTTAAAAAAGGGATGGAGGCAAACCATGAGCAAGGCAATCGACGAGAAGGCTGTGTGCGAGATTATCAAAGCGCATGGATCAAAGCCGGATGCGATTATCGCGATCCTGCAGGAGATTCAGGAGCGCTACCACTACCTGCCGCAGGAGTGCTTTGCGCTCATCAGCAGGGAGATCGGCGTGAGCATGGTGAAAGTATACAGCGTGGCGACCTTTTACGAAAACTTTTCGCTGGAACCCAAAGGCAAGTACGTCATCAAATGCTGCGACGGCACGGCTTGCCACATCCGTAAGTCAATTCCCATCCTGGAGGCGCTCCGCAAGGAACTTGGCCTTTCCGCCAACAAAAAGACGACGGATGATATGCTCTTTACGGTTGAAACGGTTGCCTGTCTTGGCGCGTGCGGGATGGCGCCCGTGCTGACGGTGAACGACAAAGTGCATGCGTCGATGACGCCGGAGAAGGCCCTGGGCCTGGTGCAGGAATTGAGGGAGGCGGAAAAATGAAGCTGACTTCGCGTAAGGATCTCATTGCGCTGCGCGAACGCTGCGCGGCGGCCATTGCTAACGAAAGAAAAAGGATTCTAGTATGCGCCGGTACGGGCTGCGCTTCGGGAGGATCGCTGGATATTTACGCGCGCCTGAAAGCGCTTATGGCCCAGCGCGGCATTCCCTGCTCGGTGGAGCTGGCGGACGAGCCACACGGCGAGGTGGTGGGCCTGAAGAAATGCGGCTGCCATGGCTTTTGCGAGATGGGGCCGCTGGTGCGCATCGAGCCGGCGGGCTGGCTCTATGTGAAGGTAAAGGTGGAGGACTGCGAGGAGATCATCGACAGGACGATCGTCGGGGACGAGCTGATCGAGCGGCTAACGTACCGCAAGGGCGGCGTCTCCTATGCCCGCCAGGATGAGATCCCGTTTTATAAAAACCAGCACCGCATCGTTCTGGAGCATTGCGGGCATATTGATGCCGAGTCGATTGAGGAATACATCGGCGTAGGCGGCTATTCGGCGTTTGAAAAGGCGCTGTTTGATATGACGGGCGAAGAGGTTGTACAGACCGTTCTGGAAAGCAATCTGCGCGGGCGCGGCGGCGCGGGCTTCCCCGCGGGCATCAAATGGGACACCGTCCGCAAAACGCCGGCGGACCAGAAATACATCCTCTGCAACGGCGACGAAGGCGATCCGGGCGCGTTCATGGACCGCAGCATCATGGAAGGCGATCCGCACAGGATGCTGGAGGGCATGATGATTGCCGGCGTTGCCACGGGTGCGACGAAGGGCTACATCTACGTGCGCGCGGAGTATCCCATGGCCGTCGCACGGCTGCATACGGCCATCGAGCAGGCGCAGGAGCACGGCCTGCTGGGCGAGAACATCCTCGGGACGGGCTTTAGCTTCACCATTCACATCAACCGCGGCGCCGGCGCGTTTGTCTGCGGCGAGGAAACGGCGCTGATCGCCTCCATCGAGGGCGACCGCGGCTTCCCGCGCGTGCGCTACCTGCCCACGGCCGTCAAAGGCCTGTTCGGCAAGCCCACCGTGCCCAACAACGTAGAAACGTATGCCAACGTGCCGCTGATCATCCTGCGGGGTGCGGAATGGTTTAAGAAAATCGGCAAGGATCCCAAGAACGCCGGCACGAAGGTGTTCGCCCTGACGGGCAATATCGAAAATACCGGCCTGATCGAGGTGCCGATGGGCACGCCGCTTTCGGAGGTTATTTACGATATCGGCGGCGGCTGCCGGGGCGGTGCGGAGTTTAAGGCCGTGCAGATCGGCGGCCCGTCCGGCGGCTGCTTGACGAAAGAGCATATGGACCTGCCGCTGGACTATGACTCGCTCAAGAGCGTGGGCGCAATCATCGGTTCGGGCGGCCTGGTGGTGATGGACGAGCATACGTGCATCGTGGAAGTGGCGCGCTTTTTCATGCACTTCACGCAGAACGAATCCTGCGGCAAGTGTGTGCCCTGCCGCGAGGGGACCAAGCGCATGCTGGAGATTTTGCAAAACATCGTTGCCGGCAAAGGACGCGAAGGCGATGTCGAGCTGCTGTTGGAGCTGGCCGATACGGTGCAGAACACGGCGCTGTGCGGCCTTGGCAAAACCGCGCCGAATCCCGTCTTGAGCACCATCCGCAGCTTCCGCGACGAATACGAGGCGCACATCAAGGAGCACCGCTGTCCTGCCGGCGCCTGTCAGAAGCTCAAGCGCATCTATATCGACCCGCAGCTGTGTAAGGGCTGCTCCAGGTGTGCCAAGGGCTGCCCCGCCAACGCCATCAGCGGCCAGATCAAGAGCCCGTACTCGATTGATCTGAGCCTTTGCATCCGCTGCGGTGCTTGCATCTCCACCTGTCCGTTCCACGCGATCAAGGAGGGCTGAAAATATGGTCAACAAGCAGTTTATGATCATTGACGGGATGCCCGTTGAAATTCAGGGCGAGTCGAATTTGCTGGAATTGATCCGCAAGGTCGGCATCAAGATGCCCACATTCTGTTACCATTCCGAACTTTCCGTGTACGGCGCCTGCCGCATGTGCATGGTGGAGGACGAGCGGGGCATGCTCATGGCGGCCTGTTCTACCCAGCCTAAGCCGGGCATGAAAATCCGCACCAATACGGAACGGCTGCGCCGCTACCGCAAAAACATCTTGGAGCTGCTGCTCGCCAACCATTGCCGGGACTGTACCACCTGTTCCAACAACGGCTCCTGCAAGCTGCAAGACCTTGCCCGCCGCTTTAACATCGACGGCGTGCGCTTCCCCAACACGTCGCCCGTACCGCGCATGGACACCTCTTCTTTGAGCATCGTGCGCGACGCGGCCAAGTGCATTCTCTGTGGCGACTGCGTGCGCGTATGCAACGAGGTGCAAAACGTCGGGGCGATTGACTTTGTCAACCGCGGCTCCAAAATGCTGGTCACCACGGCGTTTGATATGCCCATTGCCAAATCGCCCTGCGTAGGCTGCGGCCAGTGCGCCGCCGTCTGCCCCACGGGCGCAATCGTCGTGCGCGAGGATATCGGCCGCGTTTGGGAGGCCCTGGAAGCGCCGGATACAAAGGTGACGGTGCAGGTAGCCCCGGCCGTGCGCGTGGCGCTGGGTAAGGAGCTCAACATCGGCGAGGGCGAAAACGCGATGGGCAAGATTGTGGCCGCACTGCACAGGATGGGCTTCGACGACGTGTTCGACACGACGACGGGCGCGGACTTGACCGTGCTGGAGGAGTCGGAGGAGTTCCTCGATCGCGTGGCGAAAGGGGGCAAACTGCCGCTATTCACCTCGTGCTGCCCGGCGTGGATCCAGTACGCCGAGAAGAACTATCCCGAGCTGCTGCCCAACATTTCCAGCTGCAAATCGCCGATGGAGATGTTTGCCGCCGTCATCAAGGAGCAGGGCAAGTATTCCTCGCGCAAGCAGTTCCATGTAGCCGTTATGCCGTGCACGGCGAAGAAATTCGAGGCTGCGCGGGAGGAATTCCAGGTGGACGGAAAGCCGTATGTGGACGCCGTCATCACCTCGCAGGAGCTGATCCGCATGATCAAGGAGTCGGGCATCGTCTTTGACGAGCTGATGCCCGAGGCGGTTGACGTGCCCTTCAGCGGCGCGTCCGGCGCGGGCGTCATCTTTGGCGTGACGGGCGGCGTGACGGAAGCTGTGCTCCGCCGCGTTTCCTCGGATAAGTCCCGGGCAGGCCTTCTTTCCATCAGCTACAGCGGCGTGCGCGGCATGGAGGGCGTGAAGGAGACGACGGTCCGCTACGGGGATATGGACGTGCGCATCGCCGTGGTGAGCGGCCTGCGCAACGCCAGCAATTTGATTGCCAAGATTCAATCCGGCGAGGCGACGTACCATCTTGTCGAAGTGATGGCGTGCCCGGGCGGGTGCGTGGCCGGCGGCGGCCAGCCGTTCGGTTCTTCGCTCATGAAGGAAAAGCGCGCCGAGGGGCTGTATATGTCCGACGGCGTCAGCAGCATCAAGCGTTCGGAGGAGAACCAGGTGGTTACGGCCCTCTATCAGGGCTTGCTCAAGGGGAAGGTACATGAGCTGCTTCATGTGGACTATGTGAAAGGAGAGGCGAAGTAAGTGCTCGAGCTAAGCGTTTGTATCGGTAGCGCCTGCCATGTGAAGGGTTCCTATAATGTTATTCAGACCTTTCAACACCTTATTGAAGAAAACGGCCTGAACGATGCGATTGACTTTAAGGCGACGTTTTGCATGAAGCAGTGCCAGTGCAAAGGCGTTGCCGTGCAGGTCAACGGCGAACAGCACCACGTGCAGCCGGAAAAGGCGCGCGAGTTTTTCAATGAAACCGTGATGCCGGCGCTCGGCTGAGCGGCGTATAGACGCGCAAAGACAGCAAAAGCGGCGGCTCCTCCCCGGTATCAGCGGAGAGGGGCCGCCGTTCGTTTGACACCGTAACAGCGGAACGCCTTGGGCGAGGATAAGCCAAAGGGCATAGGACCGCGGCGGAGGGGCAAAAGGCAATTGGGTTTCCTGCGGCGGCCATACATGCAAATTGCGGCGCTTTTGACGCGAGAGCATGGAATTGCATTCCGGCTTGTTTTGCAGGTTCCCCGGCGCTCCGGCAAATATGCAGGGCGGCCGGAAAGGCGGCTGAAAATGCTGCCGGGCAGGATCGCCAAGTGCATTGAAAATGCTTGCGTAGCCCGAGCGCGCCCGCCTGTATGAAGGCGGTGCTTAGGCGCGGTTGGAGAGACGGCCGGCACGTCCGGGATGGGCGGCTGTAAGGCGGTAACTCTCGGCGAGCAGCGCGGCGATGTCCGCCGCGTTTATGCCGCCGTCCAGCACGAGGCTGATCCAATGGCGCTTGTTCATGTGATATGCGGGCCGAACGGACGGATATTGAAGCCGCAGCAGTTCGCCGTGCACGGGATCGGCTTTGAGATTGATCCAAATTTGCCCCTGCCGCTCAAAAATCAATGCAAATATTTTTTTGTTTTCGCTGTGGCGCATGGCAGTCCAGTTCAAATCGTCAAAAGGGTATTCCTCAACAACGCCTGCAAAGCGTTGACAGGCGGCAATAGCTTCCTCGCGCGTGCGCATCAATGTCCTCCTTTGGGCCCGGCAACGACCTTTGCGGGTATTATAGCATATGGCGGCAAAAAAACCATCCGTTTGCAGGGAAACGCCATAACCGGCGGCTGAAATCCGGAGGCGTTTGGACGGATGGAACAAACGGGCTCGCTGGCAACAAAAAAAGAGGGGAAGGGCTTGACGCCCTCCTCCTCAAATTGCCATTGGCTCCACCCGAACGGGCGGCGCTTCTGCACGGCTTAGTGAATCTCAATACGTCTCGTTTCCGGTTCCGCCGGATGTACCTTGGGCAGCTTGACGGAAAGCACGCCGTTTTTGTATTCAGCGCTGATGGCTGTGTCGTCGATGCCGTCCAGCGAGAAGCTGCGGTGGAAGGTGCGCTCGCTAAAGCCGTAGCGGTTTTCACCCTGCGTGCCCTCCTGCTCTTTGTGCTCCGCATCAATCGTCAACATGCCGCTCTTGACGGAAAGCTCGATTTCGTTTTGCTCAAAACCAGGCATTTCAGCGTCGAGATAGTAGGCATCTTCCGTCTCGCGCACGCCGGTGCGCAGCGAAGGAACCGTCATTTCCGCGAAGGGGCGGAAGAAATCGTCAAAAAAGGGGAACGGAGAAGTATAAGTGCGTTGCGTAGGAACATTATTCTTTCTGGTAATTGCTAACATATTGAAAACCTCCTTTAGGATTCTATCTCTTTGTTTTCCCTTGGAACGGTTGTATCATAC
>DVLH01000171.1 GCA_018715585.1 Candidatus Aphodomonas merdavium | reverse complement strand
TGCCACACGCGCCTGAAAAAGCGCGGCGGTGCGGAAAAACTTTTCGGCGCCGTGCGCCGGATTCATCCAAAGAAAAGGAGGCAATGCCTATGTTCGGCTGGTATTATGACCCGACAATGCTGCTGATTCTTCCCGCCCTGCTGCTGGCGATCTGGGCGCAGGTCCGGGTAAACTCCACGTTTCACAAATATTCCCAGGTGCCTTCGCTGCGCGGATGGACGGCAGCGCAGCTTGCGGAGGACCTGTTGGCGAAAAACGGCATAAACGACGTGCGCGTTGAACACGTGCGCGGCTCATTGACCGATCATTATGATCCGCGCGATCGGGTTTTACGCCTGAGCGATTCGGTGTATTCGTCCACATCCATCGCGGCGCTTGGCATTGCCGCGCACGAATGCGGGCATGCCATCCAGGACGCGGAAGGATACGCTCCGCTGCGCACGCGCCAAAACGTGGCACCCATTGCGCAGCTTGGTTCGTTCGCAGCCGTGCCGCTGTTTGTGCTGGGCTTGCTCATGAGCTGGCGGCCCTTGCTGCTGGCGGGCATTGCGGTCTTTACCTTGGTGGTGGCGTTTTATCTGATAACGCTGCCGGTAGAATACAACGCTTCCAACCGGGCGCTTGCCGCGCTGGAATCGGGCGGTTACCTCGACTGGCAGGAAACGGACGGGGCCCGCAAAGTGCTGCGCGCCGCGGGCCTGACATATGTGGCGGCTGCCTTGCAGGCAATCCTGCAGCTGCTGCGGCTGTTGCTGATCTTTGGCGGCCGTCAACATCGCGATTAAAAAACAACGGAGGGTGCTATGCTCAAAAAGCCTATTGCGCAGGAGGTCCTTGCGGCGGCGCTTCAAAACGGCGGCACGTTTGCGGAGATTTTCCTGGAAGATACGCTTATCAACTCCCTGCTGCTGCGCAACGACACGGTGGAGACCGTCTCCTCCGGGCGCAAGCACGGCGCGGGCATCCGCCTGCTGTGCGGCACGCGCTGCCTGTACGCATACACCAACGATACAAGCCGCCAGGGGCTGTTGGACTGCGCCGCCAAAGTGGCCGCAGCCGCCCAATGGGCCCAGCGGGCGCAGCCGGCAGCGCTTGAAACCGTCTATTTTTCGGACAGGCATCCCGCAGAGCAGCTCCCGCAGGGGGTAGAGCATGTGCGCAGGTTACGTATCATGCGGGATTGCACGCGCGTGATGCGCGAACAAAGCCCGCAGATCGTGCGCGCGCAAGCCGCCTGGAACGACTCCGACCAGCGCGTCTATATCGCCAACAGCGAGGGCCTTTTCGTCCACGACAGGCGCACCCGCACGCGGCTGGGCCTGCTGGCCATCGCCTCGGACGGGACGGAAAACCAAACCGGCTTTGAAGGCCCGGGCGCAATGCGCGGTATCGAGCTGTTTGAGCGCAAAATCGACGCGACGGAGCGCGCAAAGCTGGCCGCGCGCCGCGCGCTGACGATGCTGCACGCGGACTCGTGCCCCGCGGGCGTGATGCCCGTGGCGATGGCGGGCGGGTTCGGCGGCGTGGTGTTCCATGAGGCGTGCGGCCACTCGCTGGAAGCCACGAGCGTATCGCGCGGGCAGAGCGAATTCTGCGGCAAGCTGGGGCAAAAAATCGCCTCCGAAAAGGTAACGGCAATCGACGACGGCACCATCCCCTTTGCCTGGGGCTCCACCAACATCGACGACGAAGGCACGTCCACCACCAAGCTCGTCCTCATTGAAAACGGCATTTTAAAAAACTACATGGTCGACAAGCTCGGCGGGCTGCGCATGGGCATGCCCAGCACCGGCTCCGGGCGCAGGCAGGATTACTCCTTCGCCCCCACCAGCCGCATGCGCAACACCTATATCGCCCCCGGCACGGACGAGGAGGACGAGATCATTTCCTCCATGGGCGATGGGCTATATGCGGCGTCGATGGGCGGCGGATCCGTCAACCCCGCCACAGGAGAGTTTAATTTTGCGGTGGAGGAAGGCTATCTTGTAAAAAACGGCAAGATTGACAAACCCGTGCGCGGGGCGTCGCTGATTGGCCGGGGCAGCGAAGTGCTGATGAAGATTGACCGCGTCTCAAAGCGCTGTACGCGGGCGCAGGGCCTGTGCGGTTCTCTCAGCGGCAGCGTCCCCACCGAAGTGGGCCAGCCGATGCTGCGCATTTGCAGCCAGACCGTCGGAGGGAGAAAAGCATGATGACAAGGGACGAATTTTTCCGGGCGCTGCTGCAGGCGGCCCGGGACGCGGGCGCGGAGGAAGCCGAAGCGTTCTTTTTGCAGAGCGAATCGATGCGCGCGCTGGCACGGCAGGGCGAAATTGACGACTACAGCGTCAACCAATCGGGCGGTCTTTCGCTGCGCGTGCTCAAAGACGGCAAAGTCGGTTCCGCCTTTACTGAGGCGCTCGATGAGCAGGCTATCCCCATGCTCGTACAAAACGCGCTGAAAAGCGCTGCGCTCATTGACGACGCGGACGAACAGTTCTTCTTTGCCGGCAGCCCGGAATATGCGGACGTTTCCTGCCAGGGCGACGCCGGCACGCCGCAGCAGCGCATCGCCATGGCGCTGGCGCTGGACCGCGACGCGCGCAAAATCGATCCGCTGGTGACGGAGCTCGGGCTTTACACGGGCGTGGAAACGGGGCGCGGCACGCTGCGCCTGACGAATACGCTCGGGCTTGACCTGTCGCACACCTGGGACGAGTGCGCATGCTTTGTCTCCACCATCGCCCGCCGGGATGCGCGCACAACCAGCGGCTTTGCAATGGATTGGGGGCAACGCCTTTGCGCCCTTGACCCGGAAAAAACGTGCCGCGAAGCGGTGGAAAGCGCCGTGTTCCTGCTGGACGCCAAGCCCTGCAAGAGCGGAACGATGCCCGTCATCTTCCGCAACGACTGCATGCCCTCGCTGCTGGGCGCATTTTGCGGCATTTTCAGTGCGGAAGCCGCGCAAAAGGGGCTTTCGCTGCTCAACGGGCGCGAAGGGGAAAAAATAGCGGCGGACTGTATCACGCTCGTGGACGATCCGTTGCTCGCAGGCGGGGCGGCGACACGCCCGTTTGACCTGGAAGGCGTTGCAACCTATCGCAAGGAAATCATTTCCGCAGGCAAGCTCGCCACCTTGCTGCATAACCTCAAAACGGCCAAAAAAGCTGGCTGCAAAACGACCGGGAACGCTTCGCGGGGCGGATATGCATCGTCCGTGGGCGTCTCTCCTTCCAACCTTTACCTCTGCCCCGGCACGAAAAGCCTGCAAGCGCTCTGCGCACAGATGGGTTCCGGTTTGGTGGTCACGGGGCTGAGCGGCCTGCACGCGGGCGCCGATCCAATCAGCGGTGATTTTTCGCTGCTTTGCGAAGGCTATCTCGTGGAAAACGGGCAAAAAAGCCGCCCCATCGATCAAGTGACCGTCGCAGGCAACTTCTACCGCCTCCTGCAGGACGCCGTCGCCGTAGGGGATGATTTAAAATTCCCCAGCGGTGCGCTTGGAAGTCCCAGCGTGCTCGTTGGCGCGCTGACGGTGGCGGGACAGTAACCGCTGCTCGCCGAGTGCCCCTGCGCCGCATGCATCAGCCCCGCGGCGCCGGGGCGTTTTTCTTTCCCACAGGCGCGCGCCTTTCCCCCGAGGCGGCCCAACCGCCCCGGCGCTCCCGCTGCGCCAGCGCGCCGTGCTGCCTTTTCGCCGCATGGAGGCCGCTGCTTGCCGGTTGCTCCCGCTCTCCCGCCGGCCTTCTTTCCGCCTCTCCCCTATAGGCTCCGCAATCCGGCGTCCATTTTCCCGGAGCCTGCGCTTGCCTTTCCGATTCCCCTTTCCACGCCCATCGCTGCCGCAGGTTTTTCGATTGCTGCTTTTCTTCGGAAAGCACCTTCCTGCGGCGCTCCGGGCCAGACGTGAAAGGCCCTTTGCGATCCGCCGCGCCGCTGGCGGGCCGCGCTTTGGGGAGGTGGCCGCTGGCGGGCTCCCCCTGATACAAAGTACAAAAAGCGGCAGGCACTCTGCCTACCGCAAAACAACAAACGCTGCGAAGGCGACGAACCGCGCTAAAGCGTCACGCCGCGCTTCCAAAAGGCCATGCTCAGCCCTTCTTCGCCTTTGACAGGGGCACCGGAAGCGACCGCAAGCACATGGCGGAACAGCCGCTCGCCCGCCTGCGCCACCGTTTCCCCGCGCAGCACGCTTCCCGCATCCACATCGATCCATCCCGGTTTTCGCGCCGCAATTTGGCTGTTGGAAGCAATTTTCACCGTCGGTACAGGGCCGCTCAGCGGCGTGCCCCGCCCGGTGGAAAACAGCACGATCTGTGCGCCGCTGAACGCGAGCGCCGAGGCGGAAACGAGATCGTTCCCCGGCGCGCAAAGCAGGTGCAGCCCGCTGCGACGCACCGGCTCACCGTATGCCAGCACACCGCAAACCGGGGCCGTCCCGCTTTTTTGCGTGCAGCCCAGCGCCTTCTCCGCCAGCGTCGTGATGCCTCCGGCCCGGTTTCCGGGCGAAGGGTTCTCGTCCACGGCCATGCCGTTTGAGAGAAAATATTCCTTAAAGCCGTTGACCATCGCGGCCGCCTTTTCAAACGTTTCCCGGTTGCAGCAGCGGGCGAAGAGCGCCTCCTCGGCGCCGAACATCTCCGGCACCTCCGTCAGCACCGACGTGCCGCCGCAGCCGACGATCCAATCGCTGCACGCGCCGATGGCCGGGTTGGCCGTAATGCCGGAAAAACCGTCCGAACCGCCGCACTTGAGCCCCACGACAAGCCGGGAAGCATCCACTGTCTCCCGCACGTCGCGCGCCGCTTCGTCAATAAGCTCGCGGACAAGCCGCACGCCCTCGCCAATTTCATCCTCCACATCCTGGCACACGAGCGTGCGCAGGCGCGGATTTGCGCCCAGGTACGGCCGCAGCTGCTCTATGCCGCTGTTTTCACAGCCCAGGCCGAGCAGCAGCACGCCGCCCGCGTTGGGATGGCCTGCAAGCGCCGCCAGCGCGCGGCGGAACGCCTCCTGGTCTTCCGCCATCTGCGAGCAGCCGTAAGGATGGGAAAACGCCGTCACCGCATCCACCGAGCCATGCACAAATGGCCGCGCGGCCGCGGCGATCCGCGCCGCCCGCTCGTTCACGCAGCCGACCGTCGGAAGGATCCACACGCCGTTTCGCACGCCTACGCGCCCGTCCGCGCGCATAAACCCGGAAAACGACGCGCTGGCACGCGCGACTTCCCCGCCCGGCGAAGCCCGCCATTGATAGGCCTGCACACCGCCAAGGTCGCTCCGCAGGTTGTGCGTGTGGACCCATTCGCCGCGCGCAATCGCCTTTGCGGCCACGCCGATGGGCGCGCCGTATTTGCAGACCCGCTCCCCCGGCACAATCGCGCGCAGCGCGACCTTATGGCCGGCCGCGACGGCCTGCGCGGCGGGGAGGGAGAAATCATGCCCGCAGC
The DNA here is from genome assembly GCA_018715585.1 of Candidatus Aphodomonas merdavium. GTDB lineage: Bacteria > Bacillota > Clostridia > Christensenellales > Aristaeellaceae > Aphodomonas > Aphodomonas merdavium. The sequence goes on along the minus strand of DVLH01000171.1, from coordinate 1,997 downwards.
AAATATCCCCCGGCGCAAGGTCGCGCAGCGCGACGGCCACGTCATCCCCGGGAGCGATGCGGATTGCCGTAAATGCTTGCGTATTCATAAGGGGATTATACGCCATCGCACCGCGCGGCGCAAGGGCTGCCCGTCATCCGTTTCCCACCGCGCGCGCGATGTCCGAGCGCGCGCCGTCGATCAGCCGCCGGGCGTTGCCATAGAAAACGTCTTTTACGTCGTTTGGGGTCAATCCTTGGCTCAGCGCCGCGCGCCGGAATGCGCGCACCTCTTCGTACATGAAAAACGTCAGGCGTTCCCCCTCCGCGGCCGTCGCCTCGCGCAGGTGGGCGTCCTGGCTCGGGTCGCCGTAAAGCCCGGGCGGGATCAGGTTGATATACGTGCCGTTTTCCTCGATGCGTCGCATGCGCATGCGGCAAATGGGCATATCGCTGCCAAAGAGCGCGCGCTGTGGCCCCACGGCCTCCAGCATGCGTTCCATCGCGTATTGGCATGTGTTGGCGGAAAAATCAAACACGAAATCGGTGCACGGCGCGAGGCGTTCAAACGCGTCGCCCACGTCGTTTTTCGTATAGGCGCGGCCGATGTGCGCCAGGATTAGGCGCAGCCGTGGGAAAGCCTGCTTGAGCTCCAGGATTTGGGCAATGTTCACGGGGTCCTTGAGCCGGCCGTTGCGCGGGATATGCAGCATAACGATGCCGCCCAGCTTATCCAGCACCTGCAGCTGATGCTTCGGAAAGAAATCAAAAATGCGGATTTCCGCCTCCGGAATATATGTCGGCGCCATCTCCAGATAGCCTTTGATGCCCACAAACCCGCCGGAAAGGATTTCCCGCTCCAACTCTTCCGCGCTCTGGGTGGGCACGGCAAAATAGAGCGCCGGCCAGCCGCTCTGGGCCGAGACGCGCGAGACGTACGCGTTGGCGGCGCGGATATCGTCGTTGCGGTTGACGCTGGCGAACATCAGCGCAGAAACGTCCTTTCCCGGGAACATGAGACGGTATGTTTCCTGGTGATCCTCGATGGAATTATCCTCCGCCACGAGCGAGGGCCACGTGACGACGCGCTTGTCCGCTACCTCCGGCCCTTTAAACGCTTTCAGATACGTATGGGAATGGATATCGATGATTTGCTGGGGCAGGAAATCCCGCAGCTCGTTTTCGTAAACTTCCCGGTCATAAGGGGTAACGGGAAACAGCGGCATCGTTTACACTTCCTTTATAATATTTTTTTGTTGTGCGGCAAAAGGGAGCTTTACCACGTTGTCGAGCGAGTCGGCATAGCGGCTGGGCGAGCAGCCCACCGCCATGCGGAAGCGGCGCGAAAAATACTGCAGGCTGGCGTATCCGAGCCCATCGGCTACCTGGGAGACGGAAAGATTGCCCTGAACAAGCTGTTCCTTTGCCCGCTCAATCCGCCGGCTTTCCACATAGTCCATAATGCTCATGCCCGTAGCCGCCTTGAACTGCACGGTGATATGCGTGCGGCTATAATGGACATGCTGCGAAAGCTGCGCGATGGTGATGCGCTCGCCCAAGTGCGCGTCCACATACGCCTTGATTTCCGTCATGATGCGCGCTTGCAGCGTTTCCTCCAGCACCGCGCTGCCGGCATCATTGTGCATAACGTCCATGCCGTTGCGCAGCAGGCTAATGAGCAGCCACTCCAAAAAACCGCAGATGAGCTGCTCCGCCCCCACGGGCGCCGACGCGCTGGGATGGAACTCCCCCAGCTGCAGCTCGCCCTGCTCGTTGAGTTCAAACGCGCTTTTGATCTCCTGAATCATCAGCGTGAGAATTGCGCGCTGGTCCGCGTCCGTCTTGATCCATTTGCGGTGGAACAGCTTCATGCACTCGTTTGTACAAGCAAATGACATAACGAACAGCTCTGATGGTTCCTCGAACACGTGCATATGATGGATGATTCTCGGCTGCAAAAAGTAGATTTCGCCCGGAGAGAGCTCAATGCGGTTGACATCATCCCAGACGGTCACTGAT
>DVLH01000170.1 GCA_018715585.1 Candidatus Aphodomonas merdavium | reverse complement strand
GGACGCCAACGGAGACTATACGCGCATTGAAAAGCAGATGATCTGCACGACGGGCACCGAACGCGACCCTACGCCGCTTGGCACTTTTACGCTCAACGGGCGCACGGCACGCTGGTGTTATTTTGACAAATGGGACACGCACGCCCAGTATTGGACGCGCATCACCTCCTCCATCGCCTTCCATTCCGTCATCTATTCCGAACCAGACGAGATGGCGCTGGCCACCTCGAGCTATACCGGCCTTGGCAAGCGCGGGTCGCACGGCTGCATCCGCCTGCTTGTCGACGACGCCCACTGGATCTACAGCAACTGCGGCGCAGGTACACAGGTGGATATTTACGAGGGCGAGCCCGATCCGGAGTTGACCGAATCGCTCAAGCCTGCCACGCTTGACCGCAGCGTCATGCTGCCGCAGGCTACGCCCACTCCCACCGCACCGCCCGTCTATACCAGCAACGCGCTGCCGCCCATGCCCTTCACAACTCTTTCCAAAGGCACGGAAAGCGAAGCCGTCTATTTCCTGCAATGCAAGCTGGCAGAGCTGGGGTACTACACGGGCACCATTACCGGCGGGTATTATGGCGGTACCGTAGAGGCCGTAAAAGCTTATCAGCGCGATAACGGTCTGAGCGTAGACGGAAAAGCCGGCAAAGAAACGCTCTCGCACCTTTACGCGGATGTGTTGGCAACCCCGTCCCCCACGCCAACCGCCACGCCGTCCCCCACGGCCACGATGGCCGTCAGTTCCACGCCCGTTACTGCAAGCACGCCGCCTTCCGCTTCTTCCACGCCCTCACAAGCGCCCGTTTCTTCTTCCCTCGCGACAAAAATAACCGGAGGCTGACCGATCATGTCAAAGCTCGTCTCCCTCATCGTCCCCTGCTACAATGAAGAGCAAGCCTTGCCCCTGTTTTATGAGCAGACGCTGCACATCATCGAGCAGCTGCCAGCCTATAATTTTGAACTGATCCTGGTGGACGATGGCTCCCGCGACGGAACGCTGCGCGTCGCCAAGGAATTAGCCGCGCGCGATGCGCGCGTGCGTTTTCTCTCCTTCTCCCGCAACTTCGGCAAAGAGAGCGCCATGTATGCCGGGCTGCTTAACGCCTCCGGCGATTTTGTCGCCTTCATGGACGCCGATTTGCAGGACCCTCCCGCGCTCTTGCCGCAAATGTTGACGGCCCTGACGGAGGAGGGATATGACGCCGCGGCGGCCCGCCGTCAGACGCGCACAGGCGAAGGGCGCATCCGTTCTTTTCTTTCCCGCCGCTTTTACAGCATGATGAACCGGCTAACCCATATGGAAATCGTCCAAGGTGCGCGGGATTTCCGGCTGATGACGCGTGCCTATGTCAACGCACTGTTGGCGCTGAGCGAGCGCTGCCGTTTTACGAAAGGCCTGTTTAGCTGGGTCGGCTTCCGCACCAAGTGGATCTCATACGAAAATGTCGAACGCGTCGCTGGCGAAACAAAATGGTCCATGACGCAGCTTTTCCGCTATGCGCTGGAAGGGATTATTGCCTTCTCCGTAGCACCGCTCTCGTTTGCCTCGCTGCTGGGGACGGCCTTTTGCGGCATATCGCTGCTGGGTTTTTTGTTTGTCTTCTTTCGCGCCTTGTTCTGCGGCGACCCCGTTGCCGGTTGGCCCTCGCTGGTGTGTATTTTGCTCTTCGCCAGCGGCATCCAGCTTTTCTCCCTTGGGATGGTCGGCCAATACCTCGCACGCGTCTATACCGAAACGAAACGCCGGCCGCTCTATATCTGCCGGGAATCTAACCTCCCGGAAGAAAAATTTGTAAGAATGGGTTGACAAATCATCGGAGCGGACGTATACTATATTCCGTTCCGAGTTGCACCATTAGCTCAGTTGGTAGAGCACCTGACTCTTAATCAGGGTGTCCCGGGTTCGAGTCCCTGATGGTGCACCATCCACCAAACCCGAACGCGCTTTTAGAAAGCGCGTTTGGGTTTGTTTTTTATGATGTAAATGGAAAAACCTCTTGCCGTTTCGGAAATGCATGGGCAAGAGGTTTTTTGCCATGATTATGCGGTTTTCAAGCTCTTGCAAATCCAAATGCACCCGCCGGCACGCCTTGAAAATGATTGAAAGCGTCACGAATCATACAAAAAACAGCATGGGAGCGCAGGAACGTTGCACAAGCGGGCATTCCAGAAGGGTCGCTTCTGGATCCGTGGCGTTTAACTTCGCCTGGCAACCGATCGGCAAGGTAAACATCGGGTGCGTGTGACAACAGTCAAACTCTGCCAAGAGGGGGATTTGGCGGCCGTTCAATACCTCTAATAGTATTTCATAAGGCTTTTCCCCGTTCCGTTGTCGTCAAATTGCCCGTGCTTCCCCAGGATAATCCCACCGGCTTTATCAAAGACGCCGGCCAGTTTTAATAATGAAAACGACCGTGCAATGGTACAGGCATCTTTCAAAGAATCATCAAGCAGGAGTATATTGCCGTTTCTGATTTCGGGCATATGCTCCGTCCTGAAAAACCCTTCCACTGTGTTGAGATTCCCACCCATCAGCCGGCCGGTACAAACGCCCGGGATTGCTGTGGCTCAACGGTTTGGGCAGTTTTTTTGCTTCCGGCTTGCTCGTTCCAATCGATAAATTCATCGGTCCACACCGGCGGCATCGAATAGGGATAGGGAATGGGACAAGCCTCCAAAATCACCTGTTGAAAAGAATCATATGTCCAATCCACAAACGGAGGAAGCTCGCCAAAGGAAGAGTCCGATGCAGTCGTATCGGAGTCCCCGATGATGATTTAGAGATGCCCTTTTACGTATTCATAATCAATATAGGGCAAAATCGGGTTGGTATTGTTCCCTCCAACGGAAGCCATCAGGATCTGCACGTCATCGCGGTACAAAAGTTCGTTGAATTCAGCGGCGCGCGCTTGGATAGAACCGGCACGGTAAAAATCCCGTTTTCCATACAGGTTCCCATCTACCACGCGAATCCCTTTGCTTGCTAAGTATTCTTTTTCGCGCAAATATCTGACGGGCGCGGTTGCCGAGACAGGGGACGAGGAGAAAAAATACCTACCGTTACATCGCGAGATACTTTACCGGCTTTCATTGCGAAAATCACACTCCCTTCTGTGGGCCCTTTGGGGGAAAGCGTATTTCGGTTCCGTACACGTATAGCGAGTTTATTCGGGTACCGCAAATAAAAATACGGATCACCGGATTTGGGCTTCGGCCAGGGCGAGGATCCCGGCAGGCGGTATGCCTGCGTCATGCCGGAAGGAGCGGCGGAAGTGGCACGGCGCAAAACCGGATCGGCGCGCGTTTGTGGAAGCCTGCCGCGCGCCCGGCAAGCGCCCGCCTCTTTCGCAAGCGCCTCCAAAGCCACGCGCTCCACCGTTTCCCGTATAAAACCGCGCGCGAGGATGCCTTCCTTCCCCAACCAAATTGCAAACGGTGACCCCGTCCAAAGGCTAAAAGAGAAAAATCCCCTGTAACAGGGGCGGCAACATGCCGAATAACCTCGCCTGCGGCGACTTTTCCACCCAAACGCGTTTCCCATGCGCATGCTGCATGGCCGGGGAAACGTACCTGGTTTGGATTTCATTGGGAGAGCTGCGGCCCTCTAAGCCTCCCAAAATGGGTTTTTCAACAGTCGGAAGGACCTGAAACGGGGCGGTTTTCCCTGCAAAAGCCCGCGCCTGCGCTTTGTGCGCGCCGCATGCGTTGCATCCAGGTGCCAAACAAAGCGCTCTTGCGCCGCCGCAAACGCGGAAAAGGCCACCCGGCTGTCCTTACGGGCAGGCAGGTGGCCTTTGTGGCGCTCTTTAGTAAATGCGCCCGCCGCTCAATAGCGGCCGTATTTTTGAATGGCGTACATGATCGCGCGCACGGTGGTGAGCTTCGTACCGTTATTGACAGAGCCTGCCGCGTCGATGCGCAGGCCCTTGGTTCCAAGCGCCTTGGCCATTTCGCAATCGCGGCGCACCTGGGCGATGACGGCCTCTTCATCGTTGGTGAGCAGCAGCATCGGGTCGAGGCAGCCGTCTACGCGCGTGCGGGGCATATGCTTGCGGATTTTGTCCAGCAGCACGGTAGGCCCAAAGTTGACGGCGCTGAAATCCAGCCGGGCGAGAATTGGCAGCAGATGGCTCATCTCCGAGTCGCTATGCTGATAGCGGAAGTTCTTTTGCGGATCGGGGCAAACATATTCAAACACCCGCTTGAGCACCGGATAGGCGAACTCCTCATACAGTTCCGGCGTGAGCATGCAGCAGTTATCGTCGTTGAAGCGGTAGCCCCACTCGCGCGATTGCATCAGCGCTTCGCCCGCCTCTTGCGCGGTGATGTCGATGTAGCCGATGAGCACATCGCTGATCGCCTGGAAAAAGCGGTGCGCCAGCTCCGGCTCGTCATACATAAGAAAGATCGTGTTTTCCACGCCATAAATGGACATCGCCAGCGTCACCGGGCCGCGCACGCGGCGGCCGTAAAAATACGGCCACGGCCTTTCGCCCGTCTCTTCAAAAATGCGCTTCTTTTCGCTTTCCCAGTTTGCAGGCAAAATAAACTCACGAAGGTTCATTTTTTCGACGCGGTCAAGCATCTTTTCCAGCGCCTGGGGCGTTTTGATGTCGCTCTCCAGCCAATACATGCCGCTCTTATAGACATACTCGCCGCCAAACACCTCGCCGTGCAGCCTGATCTTGGGGAATTTTTGATCATTGCGCAGTTCCTCGCTCAAGGGGCGCTTGCCGATGATCTTTTCCGCCTTGTCGTTATAACGGCAGCGGTATTCGCGCATGAGCTCGGGCGGGTTTTCGCCCATCGGATCGCCGGGTACGTTCAGCTCGGCAAACACGTCCTCATCCCACAGGCCGACGCCAAACGCCACCTGCGGCGCGCCTTCATAGAAGCAGTTGTCTTTCTGTGCAATGGCATCATCTTTCCAGAACTGTTCCACGTCCAAATCCGGATAACGCAGCTTTTCTTCCATGGTCATTCTCCTCCTAACCGACATATCGAAGCAGGTTGCGGAACATCCTTTCGTCCGCAGCTGCGGGGTTGCTCTCATATTGCGCGCCGCCAACCTCCAGCCCGAGCGGGCCTGTATAACCATACTGCGCCAGACAGCGCAGGATATCATCCAGCGGCAGCCGGCCGTCGCCCCATGCCAAATGGGCAGAGCCCACGGCATCCACAAAATGGGTGTTCACAATCTCACTGCCAAAGGCGGCAAACCAGTCCCAAACCGTCTCACCGGCTATGTTCATGGCGCCCGTATCTACCATCGCTTTCAATCCGGGATGGGCCACCTCCGCAAGGATGCGCTGCACTTCCTGTAAGTTATACGCCAGGTTGCATTCCGGCGCGCGCATGCTTTCCATTGTAATTGTCACGCCATGTTCAGAGGCAAACGCAGCCAAACGCCGCAGCATCTCGCACGAACGCTTCCAGGCATCGTCGCGGCTGTGCGTGCGCAAGCCGTAACCCGAATTGATGCTCATCACGCTTGCGCCCATATCCTCCGCCACCCGAACGCCGTTGCAGAAATAACGATAGGTGTCCTCAATATGTTCCGCCCCCTCGATGGCGACCTGGTTGGGTGGCAGCAGCGCCGGCGTAATAAAGCTGGTGCAGCGAATGCCATGCGCCGCAAAGCGGCGGCGAAGCGCTTTGACGTCCTCGTAGCCTGCGCCATCCAGGATAAAATGCGGCGGTCCCGCCCAGAATGTCGCGGCGCAGTAGCCAATCCGCTGTGCCGTGCTGAGGAAGTATTCCAACGAATATTGCCTGTACATCATGTTCATACAGGCCAACTGTTCCAAGCGGATGGAAGGGCTCATTGCGCCGCCCCCTCTCGTAAAAGCGCAGAAAACGCCGCACGGTTTTTCCGATCTGCCGCGGCGGGGTCGTTGCTGTAGCTGCGCCCCAGCGGCAGCACGACCGGACCGTCAAATCCGCAGCTGTCTAGCTGCGCAACATAGCGCTCCATCGGATAAATCCCCTGCCCGCATACGAGCGCCTCCGGCCCCGAGCGCCCATCGGATAGGCGCACGCAGGCAATCCGCCCGCCGAGCTGTTCAAACCATTGTTCAAACGTCTCGCCCGCTTCGCTCATGCCAACCGTGTTGAGCGCACAGGCAAGGCCCGGATGCGCCACCTCTGCAAGCATGCGGCGCATGGCTTGTGCCTGCATCAAAAATGGAAGCGCATTGGGCGCAAGGTTCTCCAAGGCCAGCGTCACGCCCGTGGGCGCAATCGCCTCACAGATGGCGCGAAGCTGCCGCGCCGCGCGCGCGAATGCGGGTTCCGACGCTTCGTCACGGTAGACGCCCACGGGGGTTACCGTCATCACCCGCGCGCCCAGCGCCTGCGCTACGTCCGCGCAGCGGCGGTAATATGCCAGCGAGCGGCGCGCCCGTTCCTCCTCGGCCGCAAACGGCGCATAGCGCTGCGAGACGCCCTCCGCGCGCACAGCGTCTACGCGCAACCCGGCAGCCTGTATCTTTTCGCGCAGTTCCGCAATCCCCTCTGCACCGCGCCAATCCACCCACACGTGGGGCGGCGCAAGGAAGAGCTCCAGGCATTTTGAGCCCATCGCCGCCTGCTGCTCAAGAAAATACGCGAAAGGATAATAGGCGTAATGCTCGTTGGACATCAGCATTTCGCACATTTTCAGCGCCACGGGATGCCTCCTTTGCAAAGCGTTCAAAACTTCTGAGGACAGAATAACTCATTGCCTCCTGTTTGTCAACAGAATATGCATTTCATTAATATTATTAAAAATGCGCAGCATCGTTTCCCCTCGCCGAAAATGCGGGTTGTGGATATATAATATTGTATAAATCTATATTCTACGGCCATCTTTCTTCCTTGACTTCCCGTCGAGATGCGCAGTATCATTGTATTGAACGCTTCGATATTCTCTGTCTTTGCGCGGCAATGCGCGGAAGGGGGAGCGGCAATGAAATTGCAACAGGATCTGACGCAGGGGAAGGTTTTCCCACGGGTGGCAACCTTTGCGCTGCCGCTGATTCTGTCTTCTCTTTTGCAAAACCTATACAACACGGCGGACATGTACTTTGTCGGCCGCTATGTCGGCACGAACGGGCTGGCAGCAGTGTCCATCTGCGGCCCAATCATGATGGTGCTCACGCTGACGCTCAACGGCTTATCCTCGGGCATTTCAGTCGTGCTGGCAAATTACAAAGGGGGCGATTCCAGCGAAAACGTTCGCCGCACAGGCAACACGGCCATCGCGCTGTACGCCGTGCTGGCGCTTGCGGCCACACTGCTGGGCCAGCTGTTTGCACCACAGATTCTGCGCCTTGTGCGGACGCCGGAGGAATCCTTCCCGGACGCCATCCGTTACCTGCGCGTCGTTTTCCTGGGCGTCACGTTCTCTTTCGGCTATAACCTGATCAGCGCGCTACAGCGCGGGTTCGGCGATTCCAAATCGCCGTTGCTGTTTATTTTCACCGCATCATCGGTCAATGTCGTGCTGGACTATCTCTTCGTTGGCCCGCTGGGCTGGGGAGCCTGGGGCGCAGCGCTGGCCACGGTGGTTGCGCAAGGGCTCTCGTTTTTGATGGGCATCGTCCATTTCAAACGCCAGCGCCACGTGATCACCTTTCGCCTGCACGAAATCCGCTTTTACGGCGAGCAGCTTCGCCATATCCTGCGCATCGGCCTTCCAACAGTGGTCAACGAAATATTCGTCACCTTGGCCATGCTCACCGTAAGCGCAACGGCCAACAGCTTCGGCGCGGCTGCAAGCGCAGCCTACGGCGTAGGGCGCCGCATTGACAGCTTTGCCTGCATCACCGATGGCGCCATGAACGGCGCCATGTCGGCGTTCGTATCGCAAAATGTCGGTGCGGGGCGCGTGGACCGCGCGCGCAAAGGGCTGCTGTGCGCCATGGCTTTTTCCGGGGGCATTTGCCTGTGCATCATGCCTTTCGTGTACGCTTTTGCGCCGAGCGTCGTCTCCATCTTTACCGACGACCCCACCGTCATAGAGAACACGGTAAGCTACATGCGCCTGTCTGTATTTTCCTATCTGTTCTTTGCGCTGGTAGGGCCGTTGATCGGCTTTATGCGCGGCTCAGGAAACCAGATGATCACCGTAGCGGTAGGGCTGGTTGCACAGTATGCGTTCCGCGTACCCACGGCATTGCTCACCACGCGCGCCATCGGTTTTCCCGGCATTGCGCTGGCCGTGCTGGCCGGGCCGCTCTCCTCGGTAACGATGTACGTGATTGCCTTTGCCAGCGGCCTGTGGAAGCACGGCGTAGAACGCATGCCCGTGCAATCGGGCAAGGCGTAAGCGCTGCCGTCTGGCAGCCCCGAAGGGAAATGAGCGGCCGGGAGCCATCTGCTCCCGGCCGCTTTCGGTCTTAATTTTTTATTTTTCTTTCCCCGGGCAAAGATGGCAAGCAACATAATGGCCCGGCTCGATCTGCTTAAGCTCGGGGCGCTGCTGGCTGCAAATGGGCATTGCATAGGGGCAGCGGCCATGGAAAAAGCAGCCGGAAGGCAGGTCAATGGGGCTGGGAATTTCGCCGACCATTTCCATCGATTCCACCAGCGGCTTTTCACCCACCGTCGGCACGGCAGAGAGCAGCATTTTCGTATATGGGTGGCTCATGCGCTCAAACAAATCCTGCTTGGAGCCGCACTCCACCAGCGCGCCCAGGTACATAACGCCAAGACGGTCGCTGATATGCTTGACGACGGATAGATCATGGGAAATGAATAGATACGAGAAGTGGAACTCATCCTTGAGATCCATCATCAGGTTCAGGATCTGTGCCTGAATGGAAACGTCCAGCGCTGACACCGGTTCATCGGCGATGATAAACTCCGGTTCAACCGCCAAGGCCCGGGCAATGCCGATGCGCTGGCGCTGTCCCCCGCTAAACTGGTGCGGATAACGGTCGGCCTGTTCCGGCCGCAGGCCCACGCGTTCCATCAACTCATAGCAGCGCGTCTCTGCCGCTTTGCGGTTGGGCGCCAGCTTATGAAACAAAATGGGCTCCATCAGGATATCCTTCACCTTCTGGCGGGGATCCAGCGATGAATATGGGTCTTGGAAAATCATTTGGATCTTTTTGCGGTAAGGCAGCAGCTCGGTATCCTTTAGGGGTGCAATGTCCTTGCCGCGATAAATGATCTCACCGGACGTAGGGGTGAGCAGGCGGATAATGGTGCGCGCCGCAGTGGATTTACCGCAGCCGCTCTCCCCCACCAGGCTGAACGCCTCGCCCTCGGCAATGGTGAAGCTGATGTCGTTGACCGCATGCACGACCTTCTGCTCGCGCACGATTTTGCCATCGCGCACTTTGAGCGAATCGATGAAGCTCTGTTTGTTTTTAAACTCCTGCACCAGGTTTTTTACCTGCAAAAGATCGCTCATTCGGCGCTGCCTCCTTCCGTCACGCCAAGCGGCGTATAGCACGCGGCATAGTGGCCTTCGCCAACCTTGCGCATCGGCGGAAAAGCGGCATCACACGCGGGCGTGTGGTATTTGCAGCGCGGCCCGAACAGGCACCCCTTGGGCAAATCGAACATGTTAGGCACCATGCCGGGAATATAATCCAACCGTTTACGATCCGTGCGCAGGCGCGGGATAGAATCCTGCAAGCCCTTGGTGTAGGGATGCGCAGGATGCGTAATTACATCCTCCACGCTGCCCTGCTCCACAATTTTGCCGCAATACATCACCACGACCTGATCCACCGTTTCGGACACAACGGCCAAATCGTGGGTAATCAGGATCATCGATGCGCCTTCCTCACGCACCAGCTTTTTCATCAGGCGGAGAATCTGGGCCTGAATGGTCACATCCAGCGCAGTGGTCGGTTCGTCCGCAATGATGAGCTTGGGGTTGGCCGCCAACGCAATGGCGATGATGACGCGCTGGCGCATGCCGCCGCTGAACTGATGCGGATACGCTTTAAGCCGTTCGTCCGGGTTAGAAACGCCGACCATCTTTAGCAGCTCGACACAGCGGTTATGGCGCTGCTGCGCGGTCATGTTGGGCTGGTGCAGCACGAGCACTTCTTCCATCTGCTTGCCGATGGTATACAGCGGGTTGAGCGAGGTCATGGGATCTTGGAACACCATGGAAATATCCTTGCCGCGTATCTTTGTCATTTCATGCTCGCTTAGCTTGGATAAATCCTTCCCATCAAAGAGTATCTTTTCAGCAGTCACCTTGCCGGGTTCGTCAATCAGCCCCAGCAAAGAAAAGCTGGTAACGGACTTGCCGCTTCCCGATTCGCCGACGATGCCCAAAATCTCGCCTTGGTTGAGCGAAAAGGAAATATCGTCCACCGCATTCACAACGCCCTTGAACATATGAAACTTTGTGCCCAGATGGCGCACATCCAGCAAGAGCTGGTCCTTGCGTTCGTTTGGCATGCTTGTTCGCTCCTTTCGCCCTTATTTGAGCCGGGGGTTGAGTTCATCGCGCAGAAAATCGCCAAACAGGTTGATGCCGAAAACCAGCAGCATAATATACAGCCCCGGAAATACCGACACCCACCAAAGGCCGCTAAAGAGCACGTCGAAACCATTTTTCACCAGCAATCCCAGCGAAGGCTGCGTAACGGGAACGCCCACGCCCAGGAAGCTCAGCGTCGCCTCGGTCAGAATGAAGTTGCCCGTTTGCAGCGTGCCCAGGACGACCACGGAGGTGATCACGTTAGGCAGCACGTGGCGGATCACGATTTGCAAGCGCTTTAGCCCTACCAGGCGGGCAGAAGCCACAAAGTCCATGTTCTTCACGCGCAGCGTTTCCGCACGCACGGTGCGCGCGTAGGTAACCCATCCGCTCATCACCAGCGCCAGCAGCACCTTGTCGATGCCCCGGCCCAGCAGCGCCACAATCACCAGCGCAATGAACATCGAAGGGAACGACAGCTGCACATCAACGACGCGCATAATAAAACTGCCAAGCCGTCCGTTGGAATAACCCGAAATCAGCCCAAGCGTAGTGCCGAGCACAAGGGAAATGATCATGCCCACAAAGCCAATGGTGAGCGAGCTGGCGCTGCCGTACACCATGGAGGAAAGCACGCAGCGCCCTTGAATATCCGTGCCCAGCAGATAAAGCGGGTTGCTTCCCTCCTCCCATGCGGGGGGAAGGTACGCGTCCATCAGGTTCAGCTGGGTGAGGTCATAGGGGTTTTGCGGCGCAAGCCAACGGCCAAAGACCGCGATGAGCACGGCGGCAAAGATGATAATCGAACCCACAATCGCCGGAAGGTTGTGGCAGTAATTGTGGAACATTTCGGATTCCACAATGCGGCGCAGCAGCGGCTTGGATGGCTTTTTAACTTCAGACGCCATGCGATCACCTCAATTCGATTCTGGGGTCGATGAAAGTATAAATGATATCGACAATAAAATTGATGCCGACGAACATGGCCGAAACAATCATCAGATACGCCACGATGACAGGACGGTCGTTGCGCGAGATGGAGTCAATCAACAGTTTGCCCATGCCAGGCCAGGCAAAAATAGTTTCGGTAATCGTTGTAAAAGCAAACATGTTGCCGATTTGCAAGCCAAACACGGTCACCACGGGAATGAGCGCATTGCGCAGCGCATGCTTAAAGAGCACTTTCCGGCGGGAGAGGCCCTTGACGCGCGCAAACTTCACGTAGTCCTGTTTGATGTTTTCCATAATGCCGGCGCGCGTCAGGCGCAGCGTGGACGCCGCATAGCCAATGGCCAGCGTAACCGTCGGCAGCACCATATAGCGCCAACCGCCCGGCGAAAATATGCTAAAGCCCAT
>DVLH01000169.1 GCA_018715585.1 Candidatus Aphodomonas merdavium | reverse complement strand
GGTGATATTGATATTTCCGTGGCCTCCACGGCTGCGTTGTCGGTAACGGTAATGGGCACGGTATACAACGCCGGCGAAGGGCTTCCCTTTGGGATTGCGCTTGCGTTAGCGCTATTGGTCGGCGTGGTGTGCGGCGCAATCAACGGGCTGCTTGTGACACGGTTTAAAGAGCTGTTCCCGATGATCATTACCCTCTCGACGCAGACCATTTATCGCGGTATTGCCTACATCATCCTCAAGGACCAATCCGCCGGCAGTTTCCCGCAATGGTTCAGCAAAGACCTGGGATACGGCAAACTCTTTGGCGATACGGTACCTGTGATGCTCGTCTGCGTGCTGGCAATGTTCCCCATCTTCTATATCTGGCTGCATCGCACGGCCTCCGGCCGGCGCATTTTCGCCACCGGCACCAATATCACCACCGCACGCTATTCCGGCCTGCGTACCGACCGTATCAAAATATTCCTTTTCTCGCTCAACGGTTTGTTGGCGGCGCTTGGCGGTATTTTCCTTACCGCGCGCACGGGCTCTGTCAAATACACCATTGGCGCCGGCTATGAAATGCAGGCGATTGCCATTGCCGTGCTTGGCGGCGCATCCACAGCAGGCGGCAAAGGCAGCGTTATCGGCGTGCTGCTTTCGCTCATCCTGATGACTTGCCTCAAAAACGGCCTGATGATCGCTTACAACGATTCGTTCATCCTCAACCTATCCATCGGCGTGTTGCTCATTGCCGTGGTGCTATTCCCGAACCTTGGCGATATGCTGCGCAAGCGCCGCCAAGTAATCCAGCGCCGCAAGGAAAGCGCTGTCAACGCTTAAAGCGTTAATCTCCGCGTGATTTATCTCGCGGAAAAAATAAAGGAGGAACTATACCATGCGCAAATTCTTCACCTTGTTCCTGGCTGCTCTGCTCGTGTTGAGCGCAGTGCCCACCATGGCGGAAGAACCGATCACCATCGGTGTCGTTTACAAGCAGACGGGCAACCCGTTCTTCCAGGCGGCTGTGAGCGGCTTTGAAGAGGCAGCCGGCGAGCTGGGCTTCGAGTTCATCCACAACGGCCCCGCAGACTCTTCCAACGAAGGCCAGATCCAGATTATTGAAGGCTACATTCAGCAGGAAGTGGACGCAATCGCTATTTCCGCCAACGATGCGGCGGGCGTCGTCAGCGTGCTGCAGACGGCCATGGATGCGGGCATCAAGGTCGTTTCTTGGGACTCCGCTGTCAATCCTGAAGGCCGCAACCTGAACATTGACCCCTCCGTCGCCGAGAACATCGGCCGCGTGCTGGTGGAAGAAATTGCTGCGCAGATCGGCGGCGAAGGCCAGATTGCCATCCTGTCCGCTGGCGCGACGATGGACAACCAGAACACCTGGATTGCCTACATGCAGGAAGAACTCGCCAAAGAAGAGTATGCCGGCATTGAGCTGGTCACCATCGTCTACGGCGACGACCTGACCGACAAATCCTACCAGGAAATGCAAGGCCTGATCGACTCCTATCCGGATCTGAAGGGCGTTGTCTCCCCGACTACGGTCGGCATCGCTGCTGCCGCCACCTGCATCCAGGACAACGGGCTGACCGGCCAGATCAAGCTGACCGGCCTGGGCCTGCCTTCCGAGATGGCTGAATACATCACCGCCGGCGTGTGCGAAGGCATGTACCTGTGGAACCCCATCGACCTGGGCTACTGCGCGGCGTATGCCTGCGTAGCGCTCGTGGATGGCGAGATTGAAGGCGCCATTGGCGAAACGTTCGAGGCCGGCCGTCTGGGCGCCATCGAGATCCGTGATGATGGCAACGGCAATCCGTTCTCCGTCGTCGGCGATCCGTACCGCTTCACCGCCGAGAACATCGACGAATGGAAGGACGTGTATTAATCGAGCTTTCTAAGTTTTGTGTGAAACGGCGTTGACGTTCGTTATCGTCTGTTCTCGCAACGCATAGAAGAAGCGAAGCTGCCTGGCCGCCCAGAAAGGGCGGCCAGGCTTCGTCTGTCAAACGCTGCAAACCCAAACCGCTTGTCCGCCGTCTCCTACCGGGACGCCTGCCAGCGGCCGGCGCTTCTTCCAAGCGCCGCTTGGATACGCTAAAAAGGACATGATATGAAATACACCGTGAAGGATACATCCCTTTGCGCCGCTGCGTTCATTGCTCTCGTCCAGCAAATCTGGCCGGGAGACTATGATGCGGAAAAAACGCAAACGGCATTGTCCAAAACGCTTAACATCACCGCATACGACGGGGACCTGCTTGTTGGCTGTCTGCGGATTCTTTCCGACGGAGTTTATTTTGGCACGATCAGCGAGCTGCTTGTCCTCCCGGCCTATCAAAAAAAGGGAATTGGCAGCCGCCTGCTCCGCCTTGCAAAGGAGCATGCGCCAACGATGCTGTTCTTCGGCGCGCAGCCGGGCGCCGAAGCGTTCTATGAAAAAAACGGCTGCCAGCGGAGCCTGCAATCCTACATGATTCCCAAAGGGCCGCGCGCATAGCCAGCGCCTTGCAGCACGATGGGTTCACATGCCGCAAAAACGGCCGAAGCGGCGCAAAGCCGCCCGGCCGTTTTATTTTCCACCAAATTCAATTTATCAGTTTAGGCGCACACGGTTCGCCGCCCATCTCAGCAGGCCGATATCCTGCCATAGCCACAGCTGTGTATATCGATCCTTTAAGTCCTTAGCGTAAATCATGCAATCGCGAAGTACGGCTTCAGGGTACATCGCCGTCAGCTCTTCCATACGGTATCCCGCTGCCTGGAGCATTGCCAGCACCTCTTCTCCCGTGGGGGATGTGCGAATCGTGCGGCAAACATCCGGCCAGCGCTCGCGAATCTTTTGCACGCGGTCTACGCGGTAAAAACCAACCTCTTCCTGCAGGGCAATCACTTCAGAGGCGCGCGAGGCGAACACGCGGCGGATTTCATCCTTCCAGGCTGCGGCGTCAAACGCGTGTGCAAACGCCGCAGGATCCGCGTTCAAAAGCTGATAGCGCAAACGTTGGGACAACACCGTCGCATAGCCGACGTCCAGCCCGTGGCAGAAATAGTCGCGGCCATGGATAATGCCAGTAATTTCAAAGAAATGCGAAAAATGGTGCTCCGACCCGGAGGCAGGCCGGGATGAACCCATATACGCAATGGAAACGCCCATAACGGCAAGGCTTTCCATCAGGCGGCCAATCGCCGCCGGCTCACGCCGCATGCAGGCGGGAATGTTTGCCGCACAGGCATCAAGCTCGCCTTGAATCAAATCCTCAATGCGCTGGCAATGCGGCTCATCGTTGAGCAGGCAGGCAAGCTTCCAATCGTTCAGGGAAGCGTACTTTCCTAATATGTCCCCGATGCCCGCGCGGATCATCTCCATTGGCGCGCCGCAGAGAATGTCCGTATCGCCTACAATCCAGCTGGCAACGTGCGTCGTATACGTCACCTTCATCCCGCTGATGATCATCGCCGCCCCCTTGGAGGCATACCCGTCCATCGAAGGCGCCGTAGCAACGATCATATACGGCAGCTTGCGCGTAAAGCTGACATATTTGCATAGGTCGTTCACCACGCCCGAACCAACACCGACGATCACGTCCGTTTGCTGGGAAACGTGCGCATCGACAAACGCGATGGAAGCCTCGTCCGGAATGACAAGCGCCTTCGTATCAAAGAATGCTTCCTCCACGCGCATGCCGGTACCTTCCAGCAGGGCGCGCACGCGCGCACCGCAAAGCGGCCTGGTATTCCCATCGGAAACGAGCAGCACGTTATTATGCCCCTGCAGCAGAGACGGAATCGCTGCAAGCGCTCCTTTTTCCACCAGGATTGTTTTAATCTCACAGCTATGCGTCATACCGCATTCGCAGCGAAACTCACCGCGCAAAAGGTCGCGCACATCCATTTTCAAGCGCCTCCATCCGTCTTTTTTCTCAATTTCCAAACGATTGTACAGATTTTTTAGCCGGTTTGCAAGCGGTCAAAATCGCCACCCTGCCCGGTTGTTCCCCGTAGCTTTTCCATCAAATAATTATCAAGCGCAACCCCTTGGCGGATCACCGTGTTCCTGCGAACCGTGGAATAACCCATCTTTTCAAAAAATGGCCGCGCCGTCAGCGAGGCATAGGTAAAGATCCGCTCCGCCGTGCATAGCGCCTCCAGGCGGCGGCAAAGCGTGGTAGCAACTTGCCTGCGTTGATAGTCCCGATGCACGTAAAGCCTGTCGAGATAGCCGGACACCCCGTCGATATCACCAAACCCTACGAGCACATCTTCTTCCAGCGCTACCAGCGCCGTATGCTGCAGGAGCGAATCATTCCACGCCTTTACATCCCTATCGCGTTGCGCCCATGCGTCCAGCTGGCGCTGCGTATAGTCCCTGGCGTTCACGCTATGCACCGTTTGATAGAACAGCGCCGCCGTATCGAAAGCGTCGGACGGCGCATATGCACGGATGAACATTGTTTCTCCTTTGCCGTGCGGCGGACGTTTTACGAGTGCAGCATCTCTTCCACGAGCGAAATGGCTTTTAAATAGTTTTCATTGTGCGTGCCATTGAGGATATGGTAGTTCGTCATGCCGCACTCCGCCATCATGCGTTTGAGCATGTCGTCGTTTTTTTTGCGCGTTTGCGCGTCGCCATGAATGCGCAAACCATCCGCCACCCACTCGCCCACCGGCTCCAAATACAGCGTAAGGTCAAACCCCGAAACGCGGCCGATATACTCCGCCAGCTCGATGTTTGTGTTTTCATAAAGCCGGGCGTAAAAATTGGTGACGATGGCGTCCGTATCGCAGAAAAAGACTTTGTTGGCTTCCTTGCGCGCTTTCACTTCCAGCATCTTTTGGCCGTACAGGAACTCGGGATAAATGCTCAGATCCGGCTGGCCCGTGCCATATTCCTCGCAGACAATGCGGCCGTATTCATCCGTATAGGAGGTAGAATAAAACTTTGCCAGCTTGCGCGCCAGCGTCGTCTTTCCGCAGCTTTCCGTGCCGGTAATGAGCACGCTCTTATTCAGCAGGTGCTGATAGGTGCGCGGAAGAAGATAATACGAATCCATCGTCGGCTGCGTGCGGATCAGCGCCCCGCGGATGTTCATGATGGACCGGTCCCTATCGATGATGCGGTGCTCTGCCCACGGGTATGTCTTGCGGAAAACTCCGTCCATTTCCGGCCGGCTGGAATAGCAAACGTCAAAGCGGCCAATGCGCTCGATGATCTCGTGCGCTTCGCCCTCCCACTCGCTCACGCCATGCTCTATCGCATATGCGTGCGCGCGTTCACAATCCACAGCGATAACCTCAACGTTGGGAAATGCGGCCAGCTCGCGCTGAATCACCAACAGGCGCAGCCGCCACTGCAAAAAGTGCGGATCGAACACACAGCGCGAAGGGTCGGCAAGAATCTGTTTTTCCTCCAGGCTGTTATAAAACAGCGCCACGTACACTTTTTCACATTCGCTCAATGCGTATTGCGCGCAGTGCAAATGGCCCTTATGAAAAGGCATGAACTTTCCGCCGTAAAACCCCGTTCGATACATCCGGAAATCTCCCTTCCTCCTGCATAGGCAACTTGCCTTACTATATCCTGTTTTTTTCAAAACGTCAACAAAAATACAAATCTTCGCGCACTTTTGCAAAAAATGTGCTATACTGCTTGCGGAAAAATAGGGAAACGCCAATTTGAGCGCAAAGGAAAGGGATTCTATGAAAGCACTTGTCACCGTGATTGGCCGCGACCAGGTTGGGATCATCGCCGGCGTTTGCACGCGCCTTGCGGAATACAATATCAACATCCTCGACATTACCCAGACCGTGCTGCAGGAGTATTTCACCATGATGATGGTGGTAGACCTCACTGCGGCAAGCGCCGCGTTTGACGCCGTGCGCCGTTCCCTTGCCGAGTATGGCGAAAGCAAGGGGCTGAACATCCGCATTCAGCGCACGGACACGTTTGACGCCATGCATCAAATCTAACCCAAGGAGCCGTGAGCATGTTTAACACACAAAACGCGATTGACACCATCCGCATGATCGACCAGCAACATCTGGACATCCGCACGGTGACGATGGGCATTTCGCTGCGCTCGTGTGCAGATGCGAGCGCAGAAAAAAGCTGCCAGAAAATTTATGATTTGATTGCGCGCCGTGCAGAATCGCTCGTGGCCACCGTCGAACAGATCGAATCCGAGTTTGGCATTCCCATCGTCAATAAGCGTATTTCCGTCACCCCTATTGCGCTTGTGGCGGAGGCGAGCGAGACGGAGGATTACGTCCCCTTCGCCCGCGCGATGGATGCAGCCGCAAAGCATTGCGGGGTGGACTTTATCGGCGGGTTCAGCGCGCTGGTGCAAAAAGGGTGTACCACAGGCGATCGCAAACTCATTGCCGCACTGCCGCAGGCCCTGTCGGAGACGGACCTCGTCTGCGCCAGCGTGAACGTAGCGTCCACGCGTGCGGGAATCAACATGGACGCCGTCGCCGAAATGGGGCGCACCATCCGGAAAATTGCGGAGCTTTCTGCCGGCAAAGGTTGCAGCGGGTGTGCCAAGTTTGTCGTCTTTGCAAACGCCGTGGAGGATAACCCGTTCATGGCCGGCGCGTTTCATGGCGTAGGCGAGCCGGACTGTGCCATCAACGTGGGCGTTTCCGGCCCCGGCGTCGTCCATCACGCGCTTGAAGCCGTGCGCGGCGAAGCGTTTGACGTTGTCGCGGAGACGATTAAAAAAACGGCCTTCCGCATCACGCGCATGGGACAGCTTGTCGCCCAGGAAGCTTCGAGGCGGCTTGGCGTTCCCTTTGGCATTGTGGACCTCTCTCTGGCGCCAACCCCTGCCATTGGCGATAGCGTCGCCCGCATTCTGGAAGAGATGGGCTTGGAGTGCTGCGGCACGCATGGCACAACCGCCGCGCTTGCGCTGCTCAATGACGCAGTGAAAAAGGGCGGCGTCATGGCATCGTCGCATGTGGGCGGCCTTTCCGGTGCGTTCATCCCCGTTTCCGAAGATGAAGGCATGATTGCCGCCGCACGCCAAGGCGCGCTGACGCTGGATAAGCTCGAAGCGATGACCTGCGTTTGCTCTGTCGGGCTGGATATGATCGCCATCCCCGGCGACACGCCTGCGGAAACCATCTCCGCCATCATTGCCGACGAGGCAGCCGTGGGCGTCGTCAACAACAAAACGACCGCCGTGCGCATTATCCCCGCCATTGGCAAGCGCGTGGGTGACTCGATGGAGTTTGGCGGCCTGCTGGGTACCGCGCCCGTCATGCCCGTCCATCCCTGGAAAAGCGATG
>DVLH01000168.1 GCA_018715585.1 Candidatus Aphodomonas merdavium | reverse complement strand
AGGGGAGGAGGGGAGAGCGGCCTGCGCTTTTTGCGCGTAGTATTCGCACCAGGGAGCGAGCGTGCAGCGGTCGCAGGCGGGCTTGCGCGCATCGCACACGCGGCGGCCATGGTAGATCAGCCAGTGATGGGCTTCAATCCATTTTTCTTGCGGAATGGCCTCCATGAGCTGTTTTTCCGTTTGGAGCACATCCTTGGCATGGGCAAGGCCGAGCCGGTTGGAAACGCGAAAAACATGCGTATCCACAGCCAGCGTAGGGATACCGAACGCATTGGCCATGACGACGTTTGCCGTCTTGCGGCCGACGCCCGGAAGCGCCGTCAATTCCTCCATCGTGCGGGGAACCTGCCCGCCGTATTTTTCCACCAGGATGCGGCAGGCGGCCGTGATGTTGACGGCTTTGCTTTTAAACCCGCATGAGGCAATGTAGGGATGCAGCTCCTCTGCGGTCAGCTTTGCCATGGCAAACGCGTCGGGAAAGCGCTCAAACAGCAGCGGGGTCACTTTGTTCACTTGCCTGTCGGTGCATTGCGCCGAGAGCATTGTAGCGATCAGCGTTTCATAGGGGTTAGAAAAATGCAATTCCGGCTTTGCCTCGGGATAAAGGCGGGCGAGCTCGGCGAGGATTTGTTCTTTCATGGCGTTTCTCCTGTGAAAAAGAGGGTGGGTTGCGGGGCGCACGGTCAAAGGAGCATGGCGTAAAGGCGCAGCGCGCCGTCGTGCCAGCGGGCAAGGCCGGCAAACTTTTCTCCGCAGTAAACGCGCACGGGGCCGCCCTGCTGCGCTTGAGCATCGAGCGAAAGGAAAGAGGAAAGCGCTTGGCCGTTGCGGCAGGCGTTTTCGGCGCTCGCGGGCAACAACGCGCGGGGCAGGCCGTCAAGCGGCGCGTCCATAGGGGCCAGCAACGTTTCTTTTTGTTGGCAGGCTAACCATTCTTCTAGCGTGACGGATGTTGCTAGCGTAAAAGGCCCGCTTTGTGTCCGCAGCAAAAAGCGCATATGGGCGCCGCAGCCAAGGGCGGCGCCGATGTCATGGCAAAGCGTCCTTATGTACACACCGCGCCCGCATTCCACATGTAAAAGTGCGCTATCTTCCCCCGTGCGCTCAATCATCCTAAGCGAGTGGATAAGGGCAGGCCGGGCTTTCAGCGGCGCGGCATCGCCGCTGCGGGCAAGCTTGTACGCCGCAACCCCGCCCGTTTTGATGGCGGAATAGGCGGGCGGAATCTGCATGATTTCTCCGGTGAAGCGGGGAAGCACGGCGCGCAGCGCGTCAAAATCGCCCGACCAATGGCCGTAGGCTACGGCAGCGCCCTGCGCATCCTGCGTATCCGTGGCGCAGCCCAGTGCGATTTCGGCGATGTAGGCTTTTTGCTTGTTGACAAGCAAGTCAAAAAGGCGGGAGGCCTTGCCGATCATGACCGGCAATACGCCGGCGGCTTCCGGGTCCAACGTGCCGGCATGGCCGACCTTCGCTTTGACCCCAAGCGAACGGCGAACAAAGACGACGGCGTCGGACGACGTCATGCCTGGCGGCTTCAGCAAGTTCAGGAATCCGTCCATGTCTCCCCCTGTTCACAGAGCGCCATACGGCAGGCGGCGGTGATGGCTTCGCGCGCCTGGTCCAGTGTGGTGTCCAGCGTGCAGCCGGCGGCAAGCGTATGCCCTCCGCCGCCAAAGCGGGCGGCAACCGCCGCCACATCATAAGGGGCTGTGGAGCGCAAGCTCACCTTGATTTTATTTTCCCTTTGCGATAAAAACGCCGCAATGCGCACGCCTTCAATATTGAATGCCAGATTGACAATGCCCTCTGTGTATTCCGGCGACGCGCCGCAGCGCGCAAAATCCTCCGCTGAAACGGCAAGCGTAGCCAGCGCGCCACCGCAGCTGATCTCCAGGGAGGAAAGCGCCGCAGCAAAAAGCCGGATTTGGCATGCGGGCCGCAAATCAAACACGCGGCGGCAGATGGCTGCGACGTCAAAACCATATTGTACGCAGCGCGCCGCCAATGACAGGGATTCTACGTCCGTGTTGGCCTGTTTAAAATTGCCCGTATCGGTCGCAACGGCAACGTAGAGGCATTCGGCGATTTCCCGGTCAAAGGCAACGGACAGCGCATCGATCAGCTCGGCCGCCAACACGCCTGTGGCAGAAAGGGGAGAGCGGATAAGGTTAAGCTGTGCGTAGCCGGGATTGGTGCCATGATGGTCAATTTGCGCTGTGTATTTAGCGGCATGGAACAGCGGGGCGCACGTGCCCATTCGCTCCTCGTCGGAAACGTCCACGCTCAGCGCTAAATCGAACGTTTGCCCGCGCAGCGCATCGGGAACAACCACGCTGCCAGCACCGCAGAGCGTGCGGTAAATTTGCGGCACAGGTTGCTCGCAGCAGACGGCCACCTTCTTGTCCAACGAAACAAGCGCGCGGCGCAGCGCAAGCGCCGAGCCGCACGTATCCCCGTCAGGGGAGATATGACAGAGCAAAAGAATGTTTTGAGCGCTTTGGATTTGTGCCGCAAGCGCAGAAAATAGCTCGTTCATGTGTCCTTTTCGCCGGTATCGGCGCTATGACCCTCCTCCACGGAAACGTCGGAAAGAATGGATGCAATATGCACGCCATAGGCGATGTTGTCATCCTGTTCAAAAAGAAGCTCGGGAATATAGCGCAGGCGCAGCCCTTTGCCAAGCTGGCGGCGAATGAATCCGGAAGCGCTTTTCAGTGCGGCAAGCAACGGCTTTCGCTGCTCTTCTTCCAACACGCTGACGCGGACTTTCGCGTAGCGCAAGTCGCGCGTCACCTCCGCGCGGGTAATGGACCACGTACCGCACACGCGGGGATCGCGCACCTCCTCACGGATGATGCGGTCGATCTCCCGGCGCACTTCTTCGCTGATCCGGTCGGTGCGGTCAAAATTCATGCTGCCTTACCTTTCCACCTGTTCGTTTTTAAAGCATTCGATGATGTCGCCCTCTTTGATGTCGTTGAACTTTTCCAGCCCAACGCCGCACTCAAAGCCCGTCGCAACTTCTTTTACGTCGTCCTTAAAGCGGCGTAGCGAGTCGAGGTTGCCTTCAAAGACGACCACGTTGTCGCGCAGCAGGCGAACCTGTGCGTTGCGCATCAGCTTGCCGTCCTGCACGTAGCAGCCGGCCACCGTGCCGACGCCCGTGATGTGGAACGTGCTGCGCACCTCCGCATGGCCCACGAGCACTTCGCGGTATTCCGGCGCCAGCAGGCCCTTCATGGCCTTTTCAACGTCCTCAATGGCGTTGTAGATGATGCGGTAGAGGCGGATATCGACGTCCTCACGCATGGCCATATCGCGCGCGTTGTTCTCCGGGCGCACGTTAAAGCCGATGATGATTGCGCCGGCGGTCATCGCCAGCATGACGTCGTTTTCCGTAATGGCGCCGACGCCGCCGTGGATCGTATGCACGCGCACCTGGTCGTTGGAGAGACGCTCCAGCGACTGCTTGACGGCTTCCACAGAGCCTTGCACGTCTGCTTTGATGATGAGGTTGAGATCCTTGATTTCGCCCTCGGAGATCTTGGTGAACAGGTCGTCGAGAGAAACCTTGGAGCTGCTCTTGATCATTGCGGCGCGCTGCTTGCTGCGGCGTTCCTCGGCAACCTTGCGGGAAAGCTCCGTATCCTCCACGGCGTTGATGTCGTCTCCGGCCTCCGGCACGTCGCCAAAGCCGATCACTTCCACGGGTGCGGACGGCAGCGCCGCTTTTACGCGCTCACCGCGCTCATTCATCATGGCACGCACGCGGCCATAGGCCGTGCCGGCCACGACCGTGTCGCCTACGTGCAGCGTGCCGTTTTGCATGAGCACCGTCGCCACGGGGCCGCGGCCCTTATCCAGCCGTGCTTCGATGATAATTCCGCGCGCCATGCGGTTGGGGTTGGCGCGCAGCTGCAGCATGTCGGCCTCCAACAGGATCATCTCCAGCAGCTGGTCCACATTTTCGCCCGTCGCCGCGGAAATGGGCACCATGATCGTATCGCCGCCCCATTCTTCCGCCACGAGGTCATAGCTCGTCAAGTCCTGTTTAATGCGGTCGGGGTTGGCGCCTTCTTTGTCCATTTTGTTAATGGCCACAATAATTGGTACCTTTGCGGCCTTGGCATGGTTGATTGCTTCCACCGTCTGCGGCATGACGCCGTCATCGGCGGCAACAACCAGCACGGCGATGTCCGTTGCCTGGGCGCCGCGCATGCGCATGGCGGTAAACGCCTCGTGGCCCGGCGTATCCAGGAAGGTGATCAGCCTGCCGTCGAGCGTCACCTGATAAGCGCCGATATGCTGCGTAATGCCGCCGGCTTCACCCTCGGTGACATGGCTCTTGCGGATATAGTCAAGCAGCGTCGTCTTGCCGTGGTCGACGTGGCCCATGATGGTCACAACGGGCGGGCGCTCTTGCAAATCTTCTTCGTTGTCTTCAAAGTTTTCCGCGGCCAGCGTGTCTTCGGCCGTCTTATCCAGCTTCAGCTCCAACTCCACGCCAAACTCATTGCAAACGAGGGAGGCTGTGTCGTAGTCCAGTTCCTGGTTGATGGTTGCCATAATGCCCAGCAGCAGGAGTTTTTTGATGATGTCGCCCGCAGGCTTGCCGATGCGTTCGGTCAAATCCTTGACGGTGATCGTCTCCGCCGTCATGTAGGCCTTTTCAATCTTGATGGGCGCCATCATTTGCTGCGCGCTGGGCTGGCGGTTTTTCTTGCGCCCGCCGCCGCGGCGCATCTCGTCGTCACCGGGCATGATGCCGGTTTCGCGCACGCCGCCCTTGTGACGGCCAGTGTTGCGCTGCTGCTCGGGATCGTGCTGGCGCTGATACATTTTTTTATTGGGATCATAGTTTGAGACGCGTTCTTTTTCAACGGTAGGCGTCAGTTCCGGGGTGCGGTTGCGGCCACGGCCGGCACCGCCGCCAAATCCGCCAGGACGGGAAGCGCCTGCGGCAGGACGGTTAAATGACCCGCCTTGCCCGCCGGCTGCGGGACGGCCATACGGTCCCTGCGGGTTGGCGGGACGGCCATACGGTCCCTGTTGCGGGTTGGCGGGACGGCCATACGGCCCCTGCGGGTTGGCGGGACGGCCATACGGCCCCT
>DVLH01000167.1 GCA_018715585.1 Candidatus Aphodomonas merdavium | reverse complement strand
CGATAGAAAGCCCGCGCAGTGAAAATCCCGCCCGCTTTACCACGATGACCGGATCATACGCGTAGAAACGCATATAGGCGCCATCAAGCGCCAGAGATAGAATTTCGTTTTCCCCGCCCGGGTTGCGCTGTCCGCGCGGCGCATAGCTACTTCCTTGCGCCTGCACGCGTTCGCCGTAGCGCAGGCCGCTTGCGCCATCCGCGGCAAAATAGCACGAAAGCCTGCCGGGAAGCGTTTGCACTTGACCATCCTGCGTCCAGACGGTCACATCTCGCAAAACGCACCAGCAAGCTTCCTCGTTGACGCCGGGCTCCGAACAGATCGTACCCTCAATCCGCCACGCTTTCTCCTTTGGCATTGGTGGGGGAATCAGCCGCAGCGCGCATGCGCCCGCACCCACAAAGAAACAAATGCACAGCAGCGCGAACCGCCGGTTGCCATGGACAAGCCAAACGAGCGCGATTACCGCCACCAGGATGGTTGGAATGGCACGCCGCAATGCATCCAAGCAGGCCGCTTTGGCGCTACAGATCCCTAAAGCAAAACAACAAACAGAGGTAAACAGCGGACGGACACGAAAAAAGGAAGGCGCCGGAAAGCCAATCTTTCCGTTCACGCCTTCCCCGGTGCACATGTGATTCATCCTTTCGTATTAAAATAAACCCGTATAGATTTTCTCCATACGGGTTTTATTTCCTGCAAAACCGACATGATTGCTATTTATTCGTGGGAATTTTGCCATTTTCCTCCAAAAAGCTGCGGCATCCGCGCAAGAGGCTCGCAAGCATTTCCGGTCCTCCCTGGATGGAGACGCTTGCCGCGCCGCCATGAAAGGAAACGGACGCATCGCCGCATGCTGCGTCGCCAATGGCGAGCACGCTTGAACGCCCCGCGGCTCGCAGTGCGCTCGCCACGCGCTTGCGCTGCCGTTCGTCAGCGGCAATGAACGCATCGCAAGCATCGCATGCCTCAATCAGCCCTTCCGCGTCGAGCAGCGCAATCGCATCGCCGGTGAGAATGCCAGCTTGCGGGCGCACGAGGCCCGTCGCGCGCAAAAGGCCCTCCGGGGGCGAATCCTGGGTCATGAGCACCGGCCGCATCAATGCGCCGAGCGTGCGCGCATACCGCTCCGCTTCGCCGTTTGGCGCATCCCCAACGGCGACCATGCCAAGAAATGTCATGCCGCTCTCCGCTATCTCTTCACCATCCGCCAGCGTCTTGGTGGCAAACGCGAGCGCCGTCAGCCCCTCCCGTTCCATCAATGCAGCCGCATCCAAAGCCCTATCGCGGTCGCCATCCGTCAGGGCGCGCGCTTTCCCCTCCTGCACGGCATCGCACAGCGCTAACACGCTGGCCGGAGCGCCCTTCGTATAGGCTCGCAGCGCTCCCCCTTCCCGATGGAGCGTCGTCTCAACGCAGCGCTCTTCGTCATAAGCGAAGCGCTTTACAAGCGGATATTGACGCGCCATCCGCTCCGGGGCAAAGCTCATCTCCTGCGCAAAGCGCTCCAACGGCGCATATTCCGCGCAGCCAAGCGCCACCGCTGCCGTCAGCATCATCCACGAGGGTTGCTTTTTCAGCCGCTCTGCCGGGCAAGGCGCCAACGGTGCACATGCACATCGGACCCGCTCATCCCCTTCGAGCACAAGCGCTGTGTCGAGCACGACCGTACGCGCTTCACCCAACGTCTCTACCGTGCCCGCATCGTCGATTTCAACCCCCCGCCCCTTTTGTTGCTGCAAAAACTTCGCGCACGCGCGCTTATAGAACATGTCGCGCATGGGCGCGACCGACTGGATGATTCGCTGCATTCCACTGCTCCTGTAATTTTATTCGAGGATGAGGCCGCTGTTGCGCAAGAACTCGCCCGGCAGGAAAAGATGGCCCGCCAGCTCCGTCTGCTCGCCATCCACATAAAAGCGCACGCGCGTGACCCCCTGCAATTCCGTAATCGTATTGACGATTGCATAGATCATATTGCGCTCTTCAACCGCGTCCATTCCGTCGCATGCGTCGGCAAACGCCTGGGTAACGTTGATCAACGCCGTGTCGCCGCTGATTGCAATGCCAATGATATCCGCATCGGTAATGCCCGCAGGCAGCGCGGGTACAAGCGCCTCGTCCTCCGGGTCGCGCATTAGTTCTCGCAACAGCGCGCGTGCGGAGTTGCGATAGCGCTGCGCCACAGGGCGGTACACCGTGGCAAGGCCGCTGCCGTCCGCCGTGGGATAGTATACGCGCAAAACGTCCGCCACAAACGCGCTGAGCTCCTTGCGGCGCAGCACGCCATCCTCCGCGTGCCAGGCCGTACCGTCCGGCATCGTCAAATCGCGTACAAGCTCGCCGCCAATGTAAAGCGCCACGCCATCCAAGCGCGGTAAAAAGCCCGTCAGCGTATAGCAGATTGTCATCAGCATCTGCGCGCGCGTACTATCACGCAGCAAAAGGAAATCGTCTACCTCTTCGCGCAAGCAGAGCACTGCGATTCGCTCGGAGGTGTCCGGGTTTTCCACCACCTCGGCGTCGCGCTCAAAATAGTCCGCCGGGGGCACAAGCGCTTGCACGCCCGAAAGCTGCGTCGCACCGGCGGAAAGCTCCTCGAGCAGCTTTTGCGCATATTCGTTGAGGCTGCGGGATTCAAACGTGATGTTGCGGGCCTCCGCCAGCATCATCTCGCCGCCGTCGCAGGCAAAATAGAGCGCCGCCGTCTTTTGCAGCTCGCCCTGTTCCGCCAGGCGCTGCGCCTCCACCTGGCTCCAAAAGGCCGCGACGTCGCCGGAGGGATAGCGCGCCATGACGCCTACGGGCAGCGTCATCGCCACATCCAGCCCGGTATCCCAGCCATTGATCAGCGTATTGACGTATTTGATGTCCGACAGCTCCGTCAACGTGTTTGTAATCGCCATCCGCAGCGCAAAGAGCGCTTCGATGCCCAGCACGCGCGCCGACGTGTTTAAATCCACCGTCGCCAGCTCGCCCGTGATTTCCACCGGGAACGAAAGTGAAGCCAGCCGCAGCTGTTGCCCGCCGCTAAAGCTGCTTTGCGAAATGACGTCCAACAGTTCCCGGATGATCACCTCAGGCTCTGATTCCCCCGGTGCGACGGAGATCTCCCGCACCTGCGCAGAAAGCTGCGATCCATCGGCATTCGGCACGTAGAGCACAGCGCTGAACGTGCGGCCGGACTGTGAATCGCCCACGGGGGCTTGCGGGCCTTCGCGCACCTGCGGCAGCGGCTCGGCCGGCCCGTCGTACTCCACAGGCATGCTGCTGACGCATCCGCCGAGCAGCAGCACCGCGCACAGCAGCAGGCAAATCCATATTTTCCGCATCAATCGGCCTCCATCATCCGCCAGAGTGTGGCGTATCCGATCTTCCAAAGCCCGTTCTCCCGCGTCAGGTGCAGCGGGTAGTCCTCAATCTCCAGCGTCCCGTTTGCGTCCAAAAAAGTCAGATCCACCGTCATCACGGCTGTTTTCCCGTCCTCCGAAACGCTGCCCGGTGCGGCGGAAAAGGCAATCAACGCGCGTGGCGCTTCCGAAAACGCCTGGATAAACGCTTCCTGCGTCGGCCGTTCGCCGTCCGCCTGGGCGACAAAGCGGTACAGCCGCTCTAGGTCCTTTTCCAGCACGCTTTCCAGGATCACCTGCGTAGAGTTATACTGCGTTAAAAGCAGCCCTTCCTCACGCGTCATCGGCCCGAGGATGGCCGTATCGTCCACCTCGTCAAAGAAGATTTCCTTGCGCAAAATGCGCTTTCCCGTCAAGTCGTCGCTGCGTTCCTGCACGAGGAACTGCACGGCCGTATACTCCGTAGCGTCCGTAACGGCCAGCACCACGGAGGCGAACGCCAAGCGGCGGCGCATCATCACTTCTTCGCGCCAGTAGGCGTAGTTGTACCAGTTTGCAGGCACGTCCGGCGGCGCGGAAAGGAACTCACGGCTAAGCGTGACATTGAGAATGGAGCCCGTTGCAAATGTGCTAAGCACCTGCGTGCCCGGATTGAAAACGCTGCTTAAATCAAGCAAACTAGCGCTCGGGCCATCGATAATGGCGCGCACAATCGCCTTTTCAAGCTGGTCATCGCGGGAAAGATAAATCTTGCGCACCTCGCGCGCCAGCATATTCTCACCCTGCATGCGAAAATACAGCGCAACTTCGCGCATTTCCATGCGCGATCCGCCCGTTCCTACGGCGATTTCCGCCGGGGATGCGGATGTACTCGCCGCCTGAGGCGCCGGCGTAGCGCGCACGTTCTCCCCATCTTCGCTGCATCCCCCTAGCAGCAAAACCACCACCAGCAGCGGCGCCAGCCATATGCACTTTTTTGCGCATCGTCCCGTCACGTTGTCCCTCCCCGGCCAAACCGCCGTCCCGCCTCGTCGTTAAGATCCTTCATTTTGCGCCTCAAGCGGCAACTCCATGCGGAACGTAGAACCTTCTCCCTCCTTGCTGCGCACAGTCAAGCTACCACCATGCAGCAGCACTGCCTGATGGGCAATGGAAAGCCCCAACCCGTTGCCGCCCGTCGCGCGCGCGCGCGCCTTGTCCACACGGTAGAACCGGTCAAAGATGTGTGCCTGGTCCTTTTCCGGAATGCCGGGCCCACGGTCCGCAATTTCCAGCACAGCCATTTTGCCCTGCTGTTCCAGCGTTACACGGATCGTCTCCCCGGCGGGAGAATATTTGATCGCGTTGTCTACGATGTTATAGATTGCCTGCTGCAACCGCACAGAATCAGCAAAAAGCGGGCAATCGGCCGTGGCGGCAAAACTCAGGCGCTGTTCCTTTGCATCTGCCAACGGTTTAAGCCGCCGCAGCGTATCTTCCGTCAGTTCCCGCAGGAGCAGGTTTTGCCGTGCAAGTTTAAAATCTTTCGAGTCTGCCCGAACAAGCGTGAGAAGATCTGTAACAATTTTGCTCATGCGGTCCAGCTCGTTGTCGATGTCCGTCATAAACTCCCGCCGTAGGGAGGGATCCATATTCTCCTCATAGAGCATCGATTCCAGCAAGATTTTGATGGTCGCCATCGGCGTTTTCAGCTCGTGCGACGCATTGGAGACAAACTCGTTGCGCAGCGTATCGAGGTGCTCCACTTTTTCCGACATTTGGTTGAACGTCTCGGCCAGGCGGGTCATTTCGTCCCGTCCGCTCACCTTCACGCGTGCGCTCAGATCCCCCCGAGCCATGCGCTTGATGCCGTCTGTAAGCGCCTTGATCGGCTTGGTGATCACGCGCGTAAAGACGATGCTCATCACCAGCACGGCGAGCGCCGCCCCAAAGAAGTACATGAGCATTTTATCCTGGATGACGCGCAAACTATCCACCATATCCTGCACGTCCGTCGAATACAGCAGCACGCCCCACCGCCCCTGTTCCCCCATTAAGGCGGCCGTAAAATAGCCTACCCACGTTTGCCCCGTCTGCATGTTGCGCAAAAAATCAAACAGCGCGCGCGCTTCCGTATCCGGCTCGCCCTCCAGCAGATGAAAACCATACCCTGAAACGGCACCGGACAGCACGCTTGTCACCTCTTGTTGGCCCATGCGCATGCCGTTGAGCTGCGAGTACGTATCGGCCTGCACTTTGCCGTCCGCATCGATGACAAGCAAACGCCCTTCCAGTTCGCGCCCTGCCTGGACCATGGCGCTGTGGAGCGTTTCAGCATCGCCGCGCTCCAGCAGCGGAGCAAAGCTGACGGCCAGCTCGTCCACCGCCGCTGACTCCGCGCTGA
>DVLH01000166.1 GCA_018715585.1 Candidatus Aphodomonas merdavium | reverse complement strand
GGAGGCCACAATGAAAGGTAGTGCCGACGAAACCTGGCCTACACCGTGCTTATGCCCCAATGGCGATGCGTGTACCGCAACACACGGCAAAGAGAAACCAAATGGGGCATTGAAAACTCCCTGCCTTACGGCAGGAAACACATGGCGTTTCGTCGAAATGTCACAATATGGAAGAGTTGATGAATGCGCTGGTTGCTGACTGCGACCGCAATTGCAGGGAACATAACCGCTTTTTGTTGGAACAAAACGGCTGCGATGTTCAAGTTGCTACCAATGGGTTGGAGGCATTGAACATGCTCAAAGCGGGCCGGTTTGATTTTTTGTCTATTTCTATCGTAATGGCAATTGTGGACGGGATTGCGCTGTTGGAGTCCATCCTAGACTGTCAGCTGTATCGTTACCCTTTTACGGTGGTACAGACGGCGCTTGGCAGCGAGGTAGCAAAGCGTGCACTGGCGCTCGGAGCCGATGCAGTACAGCAAAAACCAGCGGATGAAAAGGAATACATCAGCCTGCTAAAACAGGCCAAAGAACAGCCGTCGCGCTTTTCGACGCTGGCGGCGCTTCGCGTAGTCGAGCGGGCGAGAGAGCGCATCTGTGCGCTGGGCGTTCCGCCACACCTAAAAGGGTTTGATTATCTTGCCAGTGCCGTAGCGGTGTGCTATGCGGACGACCGGCTTTTGGGCAGGGCGACATCGCTGCTTTATCCGCGCGTGGCGGAGCAATGCGGCGCGACGGCAGGAGGCGTAGAACATGCGATTCGCCAGGCGATTGAAACGACTTGGACGAAGGGAAGCATGGAGCTGCTTACCAGCACGTTTGGCAACAGCATTGACCCACAACGCGGAAAGCCGACGAATACGGAGTGTATCGCGCTCCTTGTGGAGCAGTTGCGCAAGGATTGCAATTGGGAGGCGTAGATCATGCAGGGAAAGAGAGTTATCCTTATCGTTTTGGATAGCGTTGGCTGTGGTAACGCGCCGGATGCGGCGCAATATGGCGATGCGGGTGCGAACACGCTGCGCCATATTGCAGAAAAATGCAGCCCTTCGCTGCCTAACCTGGAACGGCTTGGCCTGGGGAACATTCCGGATACCGGGTTTACCCCTTGCCCGCATCCAACGGGATTGTACGGGCGTTGTATCGAGCGTTCCGCGGGAAAAGATACAACGACGGGCCATTGGGAAATTGCCGGCCTTCCGCTGCGTACGCCGTTTCCTACTTATCCCCATGGCTTCCCTCCGGAAGTAATTGATGCGTTTTGCAAAGCGACGGGACGTGGCGTTTTAGGCAATTATCCTGCTAGTGGAACGGCCATTATTGACGAACTGGGCGTTGAGCATATTCAGACCGGGAAGTTGATCGTGTATACATCAGCCGACAGCGTGTTTCAAATTGCCGCCCATGAAGAAATCGTGCCCCCGCAAGAGCTGTGGCATATTTGCCAGCAGGCGCGCGACCTGTTGCAGGGGGAACACGGCGTGGGCCGTGTAATCGCCCGGCCCTTCATTGGAAAGCCGGGGGCGTTTGTGCGCACGGGTAACCGCCGTGATTTTTCGCTTACGCCACCTTCGGATACTCTTTTGGACGTGATGCAGCGCTCCGGGCTGGACGTATGGGGCGTTGGAAAAATCGAAGACATTTTTGCACATCGTGGCCTGACGCAATCCGATCATGCGGCAGGGAATCCGGCCTGCATCCAGTCTTTGCTTGCGATGATGCGTAAGCCCATGAGCGGCCTGATCTTTGTCAACCTTGTCGATTACGATTCGCTGTACGGCCATCGCCGCGACGTGGAGGGATATGCGCGCGCATTGGAGGCATTTGATGCTGCCCTGCCGGAAATCGTTGGCCTGATGGGCGAGGACGATGTGCTGATGCTGACAGCTGATCATGGATGTGATCCAACCTATATGGGAACAGACCACACACGCGAAATGGTTCCGTTGCTATGTTATAAGCGCGGTGTGACGTCGCAGGCGCTCGGCACGCGCGATACGTATGGGGATATCGCTTCTACCATCCTCGTTTATTTTGGTTTGGAAAACACGCTTTGCGGCGCTTCCTTTGCCGCTTTGCTGCAAGAGAGAAAAGCGAAGGAGTGAAAAAATGACGTACTTGGAAAGCATCGACACAGCGGCCGCCGCAATTCGTAGCGCTTGTGGCGAGGCGGAGATTGGATTAATTCTTGGCTCTGGGCTTGCACAGAGCATTGCACTGGAAAACGCCCGCACAATTGCCTATGATAAAATCCCGGGATTTCCCGTTTCAACTGCGCCGGGGCATCAGAGTGAATGGGTTTGCGGCGAGCTGGGAGGCAAGCGCGTTTGCCTGATGCGCGGGCGCTTTCATCTTTACGAAGGCTATCCGATGGAAAAGATTGCACTACCCGTGCGAGTGATGAAACGCCTAGGCGTTAAAGCCTTGATCGTTACCAATGCCGGTGGCGGGGTCAACGCAGGCTTCACGCCGGGCGATTTGATGCTTATTACGGATACGATCAATTTTAGCGGGATTAATCCGTTGATCGGCCCAAACGAAGATGCCTTGGGGCCGCGCTTTCCGGATATGTCCAAGCAGATTGACCGGGACTTTTTGCGCCTGGCGCATACGGTTGGTGAGGAAATGGGAATTGCGCTGCAGGAAGGCGTGTATATGTGGTTCAGCGGCCCATCGTTTGAGACACCGGCAGAAATCCGCATGGCACGTACATTAGGCGCGGATGCGGTCGGTATGAGCACCGTACCGGAGATTATTACGGCCAGACATTGTGGCATCCGTGTGCTGGGGATTTCCTGCATTACCAACCTGGCGGCTGGCATGCTTGATCAGCCCTTAACCCATGAGGAAGTGCTGGAAACGGGCGCACGAGTAAAGGAAGCATTCGCCAAACTGGTTTGTGGAATTGTCCGGAAGATGGAGCTGTAGTGCGTGACACGCATACGGCCACCTTGCAGAACGGGGATTTTTGGCTGCCCAAACGCTGGGATACTTTGGGAGCGGATGGGGGATTTAAAACATATTTTTTGCGTTCCATGGCGCTTATTGATAAAAAAGTATTTTGAATATTCATAGTGCGAAGTTTTCATTAACTTTGCACTTTTGTATTTTGCTCCTTGTACAAGTAGATAAAGGTCT
>DVLH01000165.1 GCA_018715585.1 Candidatus Aphodomonas merdavium | reverse complement strand
GCGCTAGCGGGTTTCGCCATCATGCGCAGCCATCCACTCGGCAAGGTTTTTGCAATACGTTTCATGGCCGTCGACAAAGCACATATGGCGGCAGCCCGGCATAAGCTCCCATTTTGCGTTGGGCAAATTGTCGTACATCGTCTTGGCGATGAGCGGAGTGCAGAGATCCTCCGTGCCGCTTATGATAAAAGCTGGAACGGTAATCTCATGCAGCCGGTCCGTATAGTTCCATCCGGCAAGCGTGCCGGCCGGCGTCAGCTCATTAGGCCCCCAGGCGACGCAATAGGATTCGTTTCCTGAGCGCCTTTCCCGCACCAGGCATTCCGGCGCGCCCTCGCCATACGCATGATCGCTACAATGGATTTGCATATAATGTGCAAGGGCGGACTGATACGCTTCCGCCGTGTCGTTGCCGGTTATTTCTGCTTGCGCAATTGCGTCCTGTTCTTCCTGCGGCAATTGCATCACCATGCGGTGCTGCTCTTTGCCCCAAAGCTGCGAATCGCAAAGCGTTGAGGAAAGAATAACGGAGCATATGCCTGTCTGCGTCCGGTCGGCAAGATAAGTGATGGCCAGCATGCCGCCCCACGACTGCCCCAGCAGGTGAATCCGCTTAAGGCCCAGCGCGCCGATCAGGTTTGCCAGCTCGTTCACCCAGGTTTCAGCGACCCACAGCTCCGGGCGGTTTTCTAGGTACGATTCGCCGCAGCCCAACTGGTCGTAGCTGATGATTGCACGGCCGGTGTCGTTCGCCAAGTGGTCCAAAAGTTCAAAATAATTATGCGTGGACCCGGGCCCGCCGTGTAAAAGCAACAGCGGCGGCTTGCTGGATGAGATGCTTCCCGCGATGCGAAAGTAGGTCCGAAACGCGCCAAAGGGAACAAAACCTTCGGTGATTGGGATGCCATCGAGCACAAAGGAATGGGTGACATCCGCCTTTGATACATCCACGCCCGGGGCGCTGGCATCCGCATTCCCCGGCGACGCGGGGGAAGAAGCCGCTGCGCTTGTAAAGGCTGTGGCCTGAAAGCTTTTCTTCGCGTTACTTTGCTTCACGGGGTTCCCTCTTTTCTTTCTTGTCCCCAAGGATGCGGTGTATTACGCCGCATGGTTGTGGCTTTGCGGTTTTGTTTTTACGGTAAAAACGGCGCTTCCTTCAGCGTGCTGCAAAAGCACGCCTGTGGCAGACCTTTCGCGGCAATACCGGCTTTTCTGGGCTTTGTGGTGCTGCCGGGGAAGCGCGCAAGGTAACTTTGCGGCGCAAGGCCTCCGAATTCACCGCCCATGCCGCCGAATTTTGGTTCCCCTTGGAGCACTGCGGCCCTGCAAGCCTTTTCCAAACGGATGTTTTGGATAATCCCTGCCTTTGCTGCGGCGCGCAGGGAACCGCCTTGCGCGTTTCTACGCGGGAAGAGGACAAACAGGGCATGGCGTTGACGGCGGGCGCAATCAATTTTATTATGCGCGGCATTGCTGGTGGCGCTATTGTTCATTTCGCCGTTTTTTTGCGCTGTCCTTTGTCCGGGCCGGTATACAGAATGAAAAAAAGAGGTTTTTTCGCGTTTTCTTGACGTTTTCCGGCAAAGCGCGTATAATTCTACTGATTCTCGGAAAGGATGGCGCGGCGCCGAAAAGCGATGAACGCTCAAAGCAAAACGGAAAAGCTTTCGCCGTGTGCGGTGCGCCGCATGCGTTGGCAGCGCGCGTGCCTTCTGTAATACAAAAACCGTGGGGAGCCTTTCCTGTTTTATGGAAGGGCTTTCTCTTCTATATTATCTGACGGCACCGTGCCGCAAGGAGATTTGCCATGCTGCGATTGATAAAGCGTTCGGAGGAGGTGGGCGCAAACCCACTGGAAGGGTGCGGCCTTTCGCCGTACCTGTGCCGTCTGCTGTGCATGCGCGGCGTGCGCACGCCGCAGGAGGCAGCTGCTTTTCTCGCTCCGTCGTTTTCGGATCTGGGGGATCCGCTTGCGCTTTGCGGCATGGAACAGGCGGTACAGGTGATCCGTAAGGCAATGGCGGCTAAAGCGCCAATCGCCGTGTACGGCGATTATGATGTGGACGGCATTTGCGCTACGGCGTTGCTGGTGGAAGCGCTGCGCAGCCATGGCGCACAGGCGGAATCTTGCATTCCGCTGCGCCATAAGGATGGCTATGGGCTTAACTGCGGCGCCATAGAGGCGTTGGCACAGCGGGTTAAGCTGGTGGTGACGGTCGATTGCGGTATTACCAACGTGCGCGAGGCAGAGCTGGCCAGGCAGTTGGGCTTGCGGCTCGTCGTAACCGACCATCATGAGCCGCCCAAGTGCCTGCCGCAGGCGGATGCGCTCGTAGATCCGTTGCTTGGCAGCATACAGGGCCCTCCGCTTTGCGGGGCGGGCGTGGCGTTTAAGCTAGTCTGCGCGCTGTTTGGGGCCGAAGCGGCCCGGCCGTATTTGGAGCTGGCAGCCCTGGCGACGGTGGCGGATTTGGTGCCGCTCATGGGCGAAAATCGCGTCATTACCGCGCTGGGACTGGAACAGCTACAGCAGACACGGCGCCCTGGACTGCGCGCGCTAATTCGCGTCAGCGGCCTGGAGGGCAAGACGATCACGGCGGGCCATGTGGGGTTCCAGCTGGGCCCGCGGCTCAATGCAGGCGGCCGGTTGGGCGATGGCGCGCGCTGCGTGGAGCTGCTGCTGACGCGCCGGGAGGACGAGGCGGCGCGCATCGCCGGAGAGCTAGATGCGCTCAACGCCGAGCGCCAGCGCATGGAGACGGCCATCGTGCGTGAGGCGGAAAAGCAGGTGCTTGCCAAAACGGATTTTCTCAATGACCGCGTGCTGGTCGCCGTAGGAAAAGGATGGAATAAGGGCGTTGTTGGGCTGGCAGCCGGCCGGTTGACGGAAAAATACGCTTGGCCGTCGGTTGTGCTTAGCGAAGAGAATGGCATGCTGACCGGTTCTGCGCGTTCGGTGCCCGGCGTGAACATTTTTCACGCGCTGGAGCGCTGCGCTTCACTTTTTGAGCGCTTTGGTGGACATGCGATGGCGGCGGGGATGACACTGCGCAGCGAGAATTTTGCAGCGTTTGAGGAAAGCCTGCAGGAGGCTGCGGCCGCCGTGGCGCGCGAAGATGCGTACGTCCCCAGCGTGCAGTACGATTTTGAAATCCCGCTTGCCGAGGTAACGGTGGCGCTTGCTGATGATTTGGCAAAGCTTGCGCCCAATGGCATCGGCAATCCGGCGCCCGTGCTAGCCGTGCGCGGCGCGCATGTGCTGGAAGCGCGCGCGGTTGGAGCGGAAGGCCAGCATCTCAAGCTGCGCTTGGAGCAGGACGGCGCTTCCCTGGGCGGCATTGCGTTTGGCTTGGGCGGCGAGAAGGCCGGCCTGGCCGAGACAGTGGACGTTGTATTTTCGCCGAGCGTGAACGAATGGATGGGGCGCCGCAGCGCAGAATGCGATGTCAAGCGCATTGTGCCGCATGGCGGGGCGGAAGCGTTTGCACAGGCGTGCAAAGAGCGCGAAGAAGCGTTTTCGCTCTATCTCATCGGCACAAGCGTACAGGCGCAACCGCAGGCGCCGGAGGATGTGCTGTGCGCGCAGGTGCGCTGGGCGCTTGAGAAAAGCTATCAGGGAACGCTTTTGACGGTAAAAACGCTTCAAGGCGCGCTTCGCTGGGTAACCTTTTTACAACAGGAGGGCCTGGAGGACCGGTTGGACTTTTGCTTTGGCCGTCCCAAGGATGCGCGATGCTATAATTGCCTATGCGCCATGCCGGAGCCGGAATGTGGCGCGGGATATGCGCAACGGATCGCATTGGACGATGCGGACGTGGCGGCCGCGCTGCGCGAGAGGATGCCGTCGGACGGCGCGCTGCGCGCGCTGTATCGCACGCTGCGCGCTTGGCCGGGCGCTGTCCCGTCCGAGCGGGCGCTTTGCGAGGCGGTGCGAATGCCGCCAATGGCCGTGCGCGTAGGGTTGTGCGCGTTTGCCGAGCTGAAGCTTGCGCTGTTTCGTCCGGAACCGTTTGAAGTTGTGCTGTTGCCGGCAAAAAAATGTTCGCTTTCGGATAGCCCCACGCTTACAAGGCTGCGCCGCATCTGCCGCTGGGAGGAAGAGAGATGACGGAAGATAAACGGACGATGACGCTGGAAGAGCTCAAAGCCTGCGTCGAAAAATACCATACGCCGGAAAACGCCGCCTTGGTGGAGAAGGCATGGCACTTTGCCGAAAAGGCGCATGAGGGCCAGCTGCGCAAGTCCGGCGAGCCGTACTTTATTCATCCCGTGCAGGTAGCCACGACACTTGCCGATCTGATGATGGACGGTACGACGATTGCGGCGGGGCTGATGCACGATTGCGTGGAGGATTGCGAGGGCATCACGCTGGAGACGGTGCAGGAACAATTCGGGCCGGAAGTGGCGCAGCTGGTGGACGGTGTGACAAAGCTGTCGCGGCTAGATTTTACAACGCGCGAGGAACAGCAGGCGGAAAGCCTGCGCAAGATGATCCTGGCGATGTCCAAGGATATCCGCGTGGTGCTCATCAAGCTGGCGGACCGGCTGCACAACATGCGCACGCTCCATTTTCAGCCGCGGGACAGGCAAATCGCCATTGCCCGCGAAACGCTGGATATTTACGCTCCGCTGGCGCACCGCCTGGGCGTCTATTCCATCAAGACAAAGCTCGAAGATTTAAGCTTTCAATACCTCTATCCCGAAGAGTACCGCGAGACGGCGCAAAAGGTGGGCATGCGCCGCGCAGAGCGCGAAAAAGTGATCGAGAGCATGATGGAGGAGCTCAAGACAAACATCACCGAGCAGCTCCATCTCTCCTTTGAAATCTCCGGCCGCCCCAAGCACCTTTACAGCATCTGGCGCAAGATGATGCTGCAGCATTTGCCCTTTGAGCAGATTTATGACCTGATCGCCATGCGCGTGATCGTCGATACCGTGCCGGACTGCTACGCCGTGCTCGGGCTTGTGCACACGCTCTGGCGCCAGGTGCCCAACCGGTTCAAGGATTATATCTCCACGCCCAAAGCAAACATGTACCAATCGCTGCATACCACTGTCGTGGGCCAAAGCGGCCAGCCCTTTGAGGTGCAGATCCGCACGAAGGAAATGCACCGCTTGGCGGAGTTTGGCATTGCGGCGCATTGGCGCTACAAAGAGGGGCGCGCCGTGGGGGACGGGCTGGACGAAAAGCTCTACTGGCTGCGGCAGATCCTGGACTGGCAGTCGGATACGAAGGACGCGCGTGAGTTTATCGACCTGCTCAAAGTGGACTTGTTTGCGGACGAAGTGTTCGTGTTTACCCCTAAGGGCGACATCATCAGCCTGCCGCGCGGGGCGACGCCGCTGGACTTTGCCTACCGCATCCACAGCGCCATCGGCAACCGCTGCGTCGGCGCAAAGGTAAACGGCCGCATCGTGCCGCTGGATAAGGCGCTGGAGACGGGCGAGTTTGTCGAAATCCTTACGAGCGCGTCGTCCAAGGGCCCTAGCCGCGACTGGATGAACATCGTCAAAACATCGCAGGCCAAGACGAAGATCCGCCAGTGGTTCAAGCGCGAGCTCAAAGCGGAAAACGTGGAGCTTGGCCGTTCGATGCTCGAGCGGGAGGCAGCCCGCGGCACGGTTCCCTATGCGACGCTGACGCGCCACGAATATGTCGAGCCGCTTTTGCAGCGGCTGAGCCTGCTGGATTGGGACGATATCTGTGCGTCCGTCGGCGTTGGCGCGATGAGCGCAACGGGCGTAATCGGCCGCCTGACGGAGGAACACCGCCGTGCCGAGCGCGCCGCCGCGCCGCCACCGCCGCCGCCCCGTACCGAGGAGGAGAACGAAAAACGGCAGCATTTGGCCGAGAGCGCCGGCGTATACCTGGCAGGAGAGCCGGGCATGCTCGTGCGTTTTGCCCATTGCTGCAACCCCGTCCCGGGCGATGAGATTGTGGGCTATATTACGCGCGGGCGCGGCGTTACCGTGCATAAGGCGGACTGCATCAACGCGCTGAGCTTCGAGCCCGAGCGCATCGTGCAGGTCAGCTGGGCCAACACCGAGTCAAGCTTCCGCGCGGGCGTGCAGCTCGTCGCCTATGACCATGACGGGCTGCTGGCGGATTTGGCCGTGCTGGTGGGCAGCATGAACGTGCCGATTGAGTCGATCACGGCCAAGGCGCATGCCAACGGTACGGCGACGATCCATCTGCAACTCAAGACGAAAAGCCGCGAACAGCTCGATAGGATGATCCGCCAGATGAAAAAGCGCACGGACATCATCGAAGCGTTCCGCGTGCAGCAATAAAAAACGAAACGGAGGGGAATGCCATGCGGTGCGTTGTGCAACGGGTCTCCCGCGCGGCGGTGACGGTGGCAGATAAGACGGTTGGCAGCATCGGCAAAGGCCTTTTGGTGCTCGTCGGTGTGCAGCAGGGCGACGAGCTGGAGGATGCGCGCTACTGCGCGGAAAAGGTGGCTGGCCTGCGCGTGTTTGAGGACGAGAACGACAAAATGAACCTCTCCGTACAGGACGTGGGCGGCAGCGTGCTCGCCGTGAGCCAGTTTACCCTTTGCGGCGACGCGCGCCACGGGCGCAGGCCGAGCTTTTCGGCGGCCGAAAGCCCAAGGCGCGCGGAGATGCTGTGCGAAGTGTTCGTTGACACGCTGTGGAAA
Organism: Candidatus Aphodomonas merdavium; assembly: GCA_018715585.1. Taxonomy (GTDB): domain Bacteria; phylum Bacillota; class Clostridia; order Christensenellales; family Aristaeellaceae; genus Aphodomonas; species Aphodomonas merdavium. The sequence goes on along the minus strand of DVLH01000165.1, from coordinate 9,136 downwards.
ACCGGGCTGCGCGTGGAAACGGGCGTGTTCCAGACGCATATGGAGGTGTCCCTCGTCAACGATGGCCCGGTGACCATTTTGCTCGACAGCCGCAAGGCGTTTTGACGCCGCGGCGGGAGGGGGGAAAGCCATGCGCTTTGAAAGGATCGCCGTTGGGGAGTTGCAGGCCAATTGCTACGTGCTTTTTGATCCGCAGCGCAGCGATGCGGTTGTGATTGACCCCGGTGCGGAGGAGCCGGCCATCCGCCTGGCACTTTCGGGCCGCAGCATTGCCGCCATTTTGCTCACGCACGGCCACTACGACCACATCGGCGCGGTGGCGGCGCTGCGCGCGGACGGCGCGCCCGTGTATATCCATGCCGGGGATGCGCCCATGCTGACAAACCCTCTTTACAGCCTTGCGGCGATGTTCTCCGGCAAGGATTCGCAGGGGGAGGCGGATGCGCTGCTAAAGGACGGGCAGCGGCTTTCCCTGGCGGGCTTGGACATTGGCGTGCTGCACACGCCGGGCCACACGAAGGGGAGCTGCTGTTTTCTTGTGGAGGATACCCTCTTTTCCGGCGATACGCTGTTTCGCTTCGGCTATGGCCGCACGGATCTGCCCGGAGGCGACGAGGGCGCGCTGTTTGATTCGCTCAAGCGGCTTTTTGCGCTGGATGCGGCGGTGAGCGTGCAGCCTGGCCATGGGGCCCCGACGACAATCGGGGCGGAAAGGTAACAAGGCCCGATGAATATTTCGCTCTATACCAACGCGCAGGAGTGCTTTGAAGATTTGTCCGAGGTGCTGCGCGTGTTTTATCCCGGGGCACAAATTGTAGCGGCGCCGCGGGAGGATGCCTTCTTGCGCCATGAGCGCAGCGAGACGCCCGGATGGGTGCAGGAACAGTACGACCTGCAAGGGGAACGGCTGCAATGGACGGCGCCGCTTTCCGGCGACGGCTGGGAAGTCAAGCGCCGCAGGCGCCGCAGCGTCAAGCAGGGGGCGTATTGGCTCTTGCGCCGGGTTACGGGCAAGCAGCCGCCCTGGGGCAGCCTGACGGGCATCCGGCCGACCACGCTCTTTTACGAGCGCCTGCGCAAGGGCGACTCGCCGCAGGAGGCGGAGGAAGCGCTGCTTCGCCTTTTTGACCTGCGACAGGACCGCGCGCATTTGCTGCGCCAGACGTGCGATACGCAGAAGCCCTACATCCATCCGCCGCGCGACGCGGTGGATGTCTATGTGGGTATCCCTTTTTGCGTCACGCGCTGCAGCTATTGCTCTTTTTTTGCCGAACCTCTCGGCAAGGGAAAGCTGGTGCCGCCGTACCTGGACGCCCTTTTTGTGGAGATGGAAGCGGGCGCGGAGCTGCTTGGGCGGCTTGGCCTTGCGCCCCGGGCGCTCTACGTGGGGGGCGGCACGCCTACGGCGCTGACGGCGCAGCAGCTTTCCAAGCTGCTCGAACGCATGCGGTCGCTCTTTGGCGGCGCGCGGGAATGGACGGTGGAGGCGGGGCGGCCCGACACCATCGACGAGCAAAAGCTTGCCGCCATCGGCGAAAGCGGCGTGACGCGCATCAGCGTCAACCCGCAGACGATGAACGACCAAACGCTGCGCCTGATCGGCCGCGCGCATACGGCTGAGGACGCCGAGCGGGCGTTCCTGCTGGCGCGGCGGATGGGGTTTGACAACATCAATATGGACTTAATCGCCGCGCTGCCCGGCGAGACGCTGGAGGACTTCGACGCCACGCTCGGGCGTGTCGGCGCGCTTTCGCCGGACAGCCTGACCGTGCATACGCTCGCGCGCAAGCATGGTTCCGTCATGAACGAGTTTGGGTTCCACCCCGCGCCGCCGGAGGTCGCCGAGGCGCAGGTGGAGCGCGCCGCGCACCGCGCCGCGCAGATGGGCATGCGGCCGTATTACCTTTACCGCCAAAAAAACGTTGCGGGGAACCTGGAAAACGTGGCATATGCGCTGCCCGGCAAGGAGAGCATTTATAACATCGACATCATGGAAGAGACGGTGCATATTTTGGCGCTTGGCGCCGGTGCGATTTCAAAGCGGATCATTCCCGAGCAGACGCGCATCGAGCGTGCGCCGAACGTGGGCGATGTCGGCCATTATATCGCCCGCGTGCAGGAAATGATTGCGCGCAAAGAGAATCTTTGGCGCGACAGGCTTCCCTGCGCGCCGGAGCGGCACAACGAACAGGGCAATCCGGTTGACCCCAGATACCGCCTTTGAGGCGGAAGGAACGAAAACAACGCAGAAAATTCGGAGGATTCACAAAATGGACAAGAAAAATCCTATCTTTACGATTACAATGGAAAACGGGGATATCCTAAGCGGCGAGCTTTTTCCCCAGACGGCGCCTATTAGCTGCGCGAATTTTATCGAACTTGCCAACAGCGGCTTTTACGACGGGCTGATTTTTCACCGCGTCATCCCCGGGTTTATGATCCAGGGCGGCGATCCTACGGGCAGCGGCATGGGCGGCCCGGGCTGGCGCATCAAGGGCGAGTTCCGTCAAAACGGCGTGCAAAACCCGGTACGCCACACGCGTGGCGTGCTGTCGATGGCCCGCTCGATGCATCCGGACTCGGCAGGGTCGCAGTTTTTCATCATGGTGGACGATGCCCCGCACCTGGACGGCGCGTACGCGGCTTTCGGCGCGGTGCGCGAGGGGATGGAAGCGGCGGATAAGATCGTGAACACGCCGCGTGACGGGCGCGATAAACCCTTGACGGCGCAGCGCATCAAGGAGATCCGCGTGGAGACGTTTGGACAGGCTTATCCCGTCAGCAAGCTTTGAGGCTAAGACAGGCGCAAGAGAGGAAGAGTGCCGATGAACGAGAGCATGAAGCCGAAAAACAAGACGACGGTCACCATCTGCGGCAAGGATTATACGATGGTAGGCGTGGAGTCGCCGGAGCATATTAAGCGCGTCGCCATTTATGTGGACCGAAAGATGGAGGAGACGATGCTCACTTACCGCCTCAGCCAGCCGATGGCGGCTGTGCTGACGGCGCTAAACCTGGCGGACGAGCTGATGCAGGCGCAGGACGAGAACACGCGCCTGCGCAAAGAACTGCTGGCAATGAGCGAAAAGCAGAAAGGGAAGACGCCTTCGGAGGGATAACGATGCAGGAGCGTACGCTGCGCGTACTGGAGTTTACTAAAATACGCGAAATGCTCAAAGGGCTTGCGGTTTCAACGCTTGGGGCGGAAAAATGCGCGGCGCTTTCGCCTTCGTGCGATCCGGCGCAGGTGCACCTGTGGCAGCAGGAGACGGAAGAGGCGCTCATCCTTTTGACTTATCTCCCCCATCATCCGTTGATCCCCTTTTCGGACGTGACGCCGTGGCTTCGCTTGGTGGCTGCGGGGGCCACGCTTACGCCGAAGGCACTGCTGGAAATTGCGGAAAGCATGCGGGCCGCGCGAGCGGCCCGCGATGCGCTTGTGACGGAGCGCGAGGATACGCCGCGCCTAACAGCGCTGGCCAGCGAGCTTTCCACGTTCCGCCGGGTGGAAGAGGAGATCACGGGCGCGATCCTCTCCGAGGATGAAATCGCCGACCGTGCCAGCAGCGAGCTGGCGGACATTCGCCGGCGGATTCGCAGCTGCAACGAGCGCGTGCGGGAAAAGCTCAACGCCATGATCCACAGCCCTTCGCTGCAAAAATATCTTTCCGACGCCGTCGTCACCGTCCGCAACGACCGCTACGTCATCCCCGTCAAGGCGGAGGCGCGCGCGAACGTGCCCGGATTGGTGCACGACCAGTCCTCTTCCGGCGCGACGTTGTTCATCGAGCCGATGGCCGTTGTGGAAATCGGCAACGACCTCAAGCAGCTGCAAGCCAAGGAGAAGGCGGAGATCGAGCGCATTTTGCGCGCCCTCTCGGCGCGCATCACGCCCGAGGTGCGTTCGCTGCAAAACAACCTCGACGTGCTTGCGGAGCTTGATTTTCGCTTTGCAAAGGCGCGCCTTTCACGCCAGATGCATGCCGTGGAACCGAAGATCAACGGTGAAGGGCGTATCCGCATCGTGCGAGGCCGCCATCCGCTGATTGCTCCGGAAAAGGTCGTCCCCACGGATTTGTGGCTGGGCGATGCGTTTACGACGCTGGTGATCACCGGTCCCAACACGGGCGGCAAGACGGTGACGCTCAAGACGGTGGGGCTCTTTACGCTCATGGCCGCCGCGGGGTTACAGGTGCCGGCGGATTTAGGGACAGAGCTTTCCGTGTTTGAAAACGTGTTCGCCGACATTGGCGACGAACAGTCCATCGAGCAATCGCTTTCGACGTTTTCTTCGCACATGGTCAACATCGTTTCCATCATGGGCGCGGTGACGGAAAAATCGTTGGCGCTCTTTGACGAGCTGGGCGCGGGGACGGACCCGACCGAGGGGGCGGCGCTGGCGCAGGCCATTTTAAGCACTTTGCTTGCGCAGGGCGTTCGCACGCTGGCGACGACGCATTACGCGGAGCTCAAGGCGTTTGCACTGACGACGCCGGGGGTGGAAAACGCATGCGTCGAATTCGACGTGGAGACGCTGCGGCCGACGTACAAGCTTTTGATCGGCGTTCCCGGCAAATCCAACGCGTTTGAGATTTCCCGCAGGCTGGGCCTTTCGGACGAGGTGATCGAGCAGGCGCGCAAGATGCTCTCGCGCGAGCAGGTGCGCTTCGAGGACGTAATCGCCAACGCGGAATACCACCGCCAGGTGGCCGAGCGGGAGCGCAAGCTGGCCGAGGAGGCGCGCCGGGAGATGGTGGCCGCGCGCGAGGCGGCCCAGCGCGAGCAGGAAAAGCTCGCCGCCGCGCGCGAGACGGCGATGAAAAAAGCGCGCGAGGACGCCCGCAGGATTGTGGAGCGGGCGCGGGAGGAGTCCGAGAGCGTTATCGCCGATTTGCGGCGGATGAAGAAGGATGCGTCGGGCGTTCGCGAGCATGAGCTGCAAGCGGCCAGGCGGCGCATGGAGCAGACGGCCGAAGGGCTGGCGGAATCGCTCAAAGCGCCCGCCGAAACGCCGCTTGCCCCGCCGAAGGATTTAAAGGCGGGCGAGAGCGTAAAGATTCTGCACCTGGGCACCAAGGGGACCGTGCTTGCCCCGGCCGATGCGCGCGGCGAGGTGCAGGTGCAGGCGGGCATCCTCAAGCTGAAAGTGCACGTCAGCCAGCTGCAGCGCGAGCGCACGGAGCAAAAGCCGATGGCCCGCGTCCATTCCGACGTGGACATGGCCACGCGCCAGGTCGGCCTGGAGTGCGATCTGCGCGGCCTGTCGCTGGAGGAGGCGATTGATACGGCGGATAAATACCTCGACGACGCGCTGCTTTGCGGGCTGCACGAGGTGTTCCTCATCCACGGAAAGGGGACGGGGACGCTGCGCGCAGGCGTGCAGGAATACTTGCGAAAGCACCCGCGGGTGAAGAGCTTTCGCGCCGGGCGCTACGGCGAGGGAGAGGATGGCGTAACGGTCGTCACGCTCAAATGAAGAAGGGAAGTGAAAGGGAATGAAGGGTAAAATCCGCATTCTGCTGGTGGACGACGATCCCAACATCGTGCAGCTTGTGCGGCTGTATTTGGAAAAAGAGAATTACGAAGTGGATGTAGCCGAGCGGGGCGATACGGCGGTGGAAATGTTCCGCAAGAATCCGCCGCATCTGATCCTGCTGGATATCATGCTGCCGGGCATGGACGGCTGGGAAGTCTGCCGCGAAATCCGCCGGACCTCCAACATTCCCATTATTATGCTCTCGGCCAAAGGCGAGACGTTTGACCGCGTGCTGGGGCTGGAGCTTGGCGCGGATGATTACCTTGTCAAACCCTTTGAGCCCAAGGAGCTGATTGCCCGCATCAAGGCCGTTTATCGGCGCTACCAGGGCGGCGATACCGCGCCGGCCAAGGAGATTTCCTTCCCTGGATTGAACGTCAACATCAGCCGGTACTCCGTCACCTATGGCGGGCGGGAACTGGAAATGCCGCCCAAGGAGCTGGAGGTGCTGTTTTTCCTGGGGAGCCATCCCAACCAGGTTTTTACGCGCCAGCAGCTCCTGGAACAGGTGTGGGGGTTTGATTTTTTCGGCGATTCGCGCACGGTGGATGTGCATGTCAAGCGGCTGCGTGAAAAGCTGCAGGGATGCGAGCAATACGGCTGGCAGATCAAGACGGTCTGGAGCGTCGGATATAAGTTTGAGGTAAAGTAAAGGGTTTTTATGTTTCATTCGCTGTATGGGCGTCTGATGGCGCTGTTTTTGGCGGTGCTGCTCGTGGCGATGGCTGTGCTGACGGTTCTGATGTATGACAGCATTCGCGAGGGTAAGGTGGAGGACCGCATGGCGGAACTGATCAACCAGGCGCGGGACGTGGCCTATCTGGCGGCGCAGCGCGGGTTGTTCGTCACGCGGGAGGTAGACCTATACCTCAAATGGAAAAGCGAGGAGATCACCCGGGAATACGGGGCGTATCTGCTCATCGTGGACCGTTACCGCAACATTATCCCCATCGGCGATGAGACGGTAATTGCCACAGGCGATATGACGCTGGAAGAAGCGCTGTTTTATCTCAGCCGCGTGCTCACCGGCGAGGAGATCAACGAGCGCATGCTGACGAGTTCGGGCAACGTTATTTTCACCGTCGGCGTGCCGTTTGTGGAGGACAACCGCCTGCTGGGCGCCGTGTTCATCCACACGCGGGAGCAGAGCGTGGAGGCCAGCTATGAGGAAGTGCTCTCCGAGGTGCTGCGCGCGTTTTTGATTGCCGTATGGGTGGGCGCGGCGCTGATCCTGGTGGCAACACGCTATGTCGCCGGGCCGATGCGCCAGATGGCGGTGGCGGCGGAGCGCTTTTCACACGGGGACTTTTCCACGCGCGTGACCGTCCATGGCCACGACGAGGTGGCACGCCTGGCAGAATCGTTTAACGCCATGGCGGAGGATCTGGACCGGCTGGAGCAGACGCGGCGCGGTTTTGTGGCAAACGTATCGCACGAGCTGCGCTCGCCGCTGACGAGCATGCAGGGATTTATCGGCGGTATGCTGGATGGAACCATTCCGCAAGAGGAACAGGATAAATATTTAAAAATCGTCTGGGACGAAACAAAACGGCTCAATAAGCTCATCACCACGCTGCTGGACCTGTCCCACATTGAAAGCGGCAAAACGCCGCTGAACCGCACCCGCTTTGACATCAACGAGATGATCTGCCGCGTGCTGGCGCGGCAGGAACCCCGCATTGACGAAAAAAAGACGAACGTCGCTATCGATTTCCAAAACGAGATGTGCTTTGTCATAGCCGATGCGGACCGCATTGAACAGGTGCTCGTCAACCTCATCGACAACGCCATTAAATATGGCAAAGAGCAGGACGGCATGCTGGGCGTGCGCACGCGTGAAGAGGGCACACAAGTGCGCGTGACCATCCTCAACGACGGGCAGGGCATTCCCGCGGAGGATTTGCCGCTGATCTTCGAGCGGTTTTATAAGGTAGACAAAGCGCACACGACGGGCAAAGGCACAGGCCTTGGCCTGGCCATCGTCAAGAGCATTATCGACCAGCATGGCAAAAAAATCCAGGCGTTTTCCGATGGGTGCATGACGCGCTTCGAGTTCACGCTGGAAAAAGGATAAAGCGCGTTTTGCGCGCTTTCCGGTTGGTTTTCTTCCCCTCCGGGGCATACTAGGCGCACGGCCTTCCGCATGGCGCGGAAGGAACCCTAGCTTTCGGGAGGGGATTTTTTTGCGCGAAAATAAACAATGGCAAATCGCTGCCGTTGTCGTAGTTGCGCTCGTGGCGGCTGCGGCAATTTGGAGCGCCGCAGCGCCGTTGCAGGCCGAAGACCGCCCGCAGGCATTTGCCTACGCCGAAGGGAACGCGTCCGCAAGCGATTTGGAAAGCCCGTTCAAGGCGGTGTATGAGGCCGTTCGCCCGGCCGTGGTGGGCATTGAGGTAACGGCGAGCGCGCGTGTGATGAACGGGCGCATCGTAACGACGACGGACTTTGCCGGCTCCGGCGTGGTGATCAGCGAGGACGGCGTGGTGTTGACGAACTATCATGTGATCGACGGCGCGCAGGGGTTGTATGTCGTCAGCGGCGGAAACGAGCTGCCTGCAACGCTCATCGCCGGGGATGAGGACAGCGACATCGCCGTGCTGCGCGTGGAGGCAGAGGGATTGACGCCCGCCGTGTTGGGAGATTCGGACGCGCTTTCCGTTGGGGACTGGGCGCTCGTGGTGGGCAATCCGCTGGGGGAGCAGTTCGTCAACACGCTTTCCGTCGGCGTTATCAGCGGGCTGGACCGCGATGTGCGCTCGCAGACGACGGGCCGCACGGGCCTGTCCACCTCCGCCAACCTTATTCAGACGGACGCAGCCATTAACGCGGGCAACAGCGGCGGCGGCATGTTCAACATCGCCGGGGAGTTGGTGGGCATCACGTCCATGAAGCTTTCCAACAACGGCTATTACGGCTACGCCGCCATCGAGGGCGTCGGTTTTGCTATCCCCATCAACGGCATCAAGCAGATCGTCTCGGATCTGATCGCTTACGGCGAGGTGCGCTATCCGCGCATTGGCGTGACGCTGACGGAGATTGCCAGCCCGTCGATGGAGGCAACGGAGGACATGCTCCCGCGCTCGCTGTGGGTGACGGCCGTGGAGGAGGGCTCTCCCGCCCAAAAGGCGGGCATCCGCGTGGACGACCTGATTGTGGAGGCGGACGGCGTGCGCGTGACGACGGCCGCGGAATTGCAAACGGCTGTTCGTTCCCATCAAGAAGGCGAGACGATACAAATTGGCATCTACCGCATTCCGGGGCTGACGCAGATCAAGGCCAGCGAAAAAATCCCGCAGGGAGAGTCCCTCACGCTGGAGGTGGAGGTTGCTGTGCTCGATTAGCGGCGCGCGTCCCCGCAAGGGGCGGCCCGGAGCGCCGCGAAGCCCGCGCGCAAAAAAAGTTTGTGGGGGCGGCCCTTTGGCTTGCCGCGCCGGGCCGCGTGCAAACGGCGGTTATTTCCACCCTTCCCAGTAAAATGTTACAAAAGGTCAACAAAACGGGCGATGGCTTGCAAAACTGCCCAAAGAACCCTATAATTGCCTTGATTCCTTGAAAGAAATGGGGTTTGACGGTGACGCTGCGGGCGGATGTGCTTTTGCA
>DVLH01000164.1 GCA_018715585.1 Candidatus Aphodomonas merdavium | reverse complement strand
TGTTAAAGAGGATCGGCAGCCCGCCTTTCATTTCGTCGGGCCACAGCTGCGTCAGCTGATCCATCGCCGCGAAGTTCATCGCTTCCCAAACGGGGCCGCAGCCGATTGCGCCGTCGCCGAAGTTGCCAACGACGATGCCGGGCTTGCGGTTGACGCGCTTATAAAGCGCAGCGCCGGTGGCAATATCCGCCGAACCGCCCACAAGCGCGTTGTTGGGATAGATGCCAAAGGGCATGAAGAACGTATGCATGGAACCGCCCAGGCCGAGGTTGAAGCCCGTTTCACGGCCGAAGATTTCGGAGATGGAGCCATAGAGGAAAAAGTCCATCGCGAGCTCCTTGATGCTCTTTTGGTCCCCTTCAACACGGCTGAGGATTTTGCCGCCGAAATATTCGCGCATGATCTTTTCCAGCTCGGCATCGTCCAGCTTTTCAATGGCGGAAAAAGCCTTTGCCAGCAGTTCGCCGTGGCTGCGGTGGCTGCCAAAGCAGAAGTCGTTCGTATCCAGCACGTAGGCAGTGCCGACGGCAGCGGCTTCCTGGCCCATCGACAGGTGGGCCGGACCGGGGTTGTTGTAGGTGATGCCATGATACTCGCTGCGGGTTTTGACCAGGTTGAGCATCGTTTCAAACTCGCGAATATACGCCATATCGCGGAAAATCCGCTTATAATCCGCGTCCGTAAACCCTTCCCCGTCCGCCTTGGACTGTTTGACCGTTTTTTGATACTGGTTTACGGGAATATCCTGAAACTTGATAAAGCCGCTTTTGCGCATTTCGTTGGGATCGACAAACTGACATTTAGGCATGGTTCAGGCTCCTTCCAATTCTGACGTGATTCGTCGTGCATTTATGGGTGGATATTTTGTCAATCCTCGAATGTCCACAGGACTTCGCGGATGATCTCGGAAACGGTGGGATGCGGGAACACGATCTCCCGCGCATCCTTGACGCGCAGTTCGGTCTCCACCATCTCGGCGGCGCCCCAGATAATTTCGGAAGCGTACGTTCCCAGCATGTGCACGCCGATGATGTTGCGGTGCTTCTTGTCTACGAGCACTTTGCAAAGGCCGTCTCCCTCGTTTTCCGCCACGAAGCGCCCTGCATAGCGCATGGAAAGCTTCTGCACATCGTATTCGATGCCAGCGGCCTTGGCGGCCTCCTCGGAGTAGCCCACGCACGCAACCTCGGGATCTGTGTAAATGACGGAAGGAATCGCGTGATAGCGCATCCGGTCCTTTTTGCCGAGCATGGTGTTGATGGCCACTTCGCTTTCGCGGTACGCCGTATGGGCCAGCATCGAAACGCCATTGACGTCGCCGGCGGCGTATACGTTAAGCACGTTCGTGCGGCAGCGCTCGTCCACTTTGATGCCGGCGCGCGTCGTTTCCACGCCGATGTTTTCAAGGCCGATATCCGCAACATTTGCACGGCGCCCGATCGAGCAGAGCACCTTGTCGGACGCGACGCTGATCGTTTCTCCGCCGCGCTCGAAGTTGACATTTCCATCGCCGAGCGAGACAACCTTTGCACCCAGCTCGAAGCGCACGCCTTTCGCCTGATAAGCTTTAAGCAGCAGCGCGCTGATTTCCCCGTCCGTCGGCCCCGCGATATGGTCGAGCATTTCAACCACCGTCACCTGGCTGCCGGCCGTCTGATAATAAGCCGCCATTTCCAGGCCGATGACGCCGCCGCCGATAATTGTCAGCTTCTGCGGCACCTCCGGCAGCGCCAGCACTTCGCGGTTGGTCAGCACCCAGCCGGCCGCATACCCTTCGCGCAGCCCGGGGATGGGCGGCATCACAGGCGAGGAGCCCGTGGCAATCAGCAGGTTCTTCGCCTCGTAAACCTGCCCCGCTGCTTCCACGGCGATCCCGCCGGGCACAAAGCCCTTGATGACGGCCTTTTCTTTCACAAGGGTGACCTTGTTGGCCTTCAGCCCCGCTTTTACACCGCCAACCAGCGTGCGGACGACCTTTTCACGCCGTTTTTCCACGAGGGAATGGTCCAGCTTGATGTCATCGGCAATCACGCCAAACGCCTTGCCGTGAAGGGCATGGCTGTAAATCTTTGCGGAGTTGAGCAGCGCTTTGGAGGGAATGCAGCCTTCGTTGAGGCAAACGCCGCCGACCTCGCGCATTTCAAAGCAGACGACGTCCATTCCCGCATGGCCAGCGCGCTCGCTGGCCAGATATCCGGCAGGGCCGCCGCCCAGAACGATCAAATCATGCATGGTAAGCACCGCCTCCCAAGAGCAGCTGGATGTTTTCCAGGTTGCGTTTCAAATCGCGCATGAAACGGGACGCAGGCGCGCCGTCAAGCGCACGATGGTCATAGGTGAGCGAAAGCGCCATGGCTTTGTACAGCTCCGGCTGGCCGTCCTTGCCCGGGCGGACGCGATCCATCACCGCGCAAACGCCGAGAATACCCGTTTGCGGCGGGTTGATCACGGGCGTAAAGCTTTCAATGCCATAAACGCCGACATTGGAAACGGTGAAGCTCGCGCCGGAAAGCAGGTCAGGATTGATCGAGCCGGCCTGGCAGGCCTTTGCCAGCTCTTTTGTTTCCATAGAAATTTCAAGCAGCGATTTTTTGTTCGCGTCCCGCAGCGTTGGAACCATCAGGCCGCGCGGCGTATCTACCGCAATGCCCATCTGCACGTTGCGGAAATAGCGGATGGTATCGCCGAGGAAGTGCGCATTGAGCGGAGCATGCTCCGGCTGGGCCAGCGTGCGGCTTGCCGCATAGACGACGAGATCGCCAATGGTTACGCCGGCCATGCCAAATGCCTCCCCCTGCTCCTTGAAGAGCTTGCGCAGGCGAAGCAGCTGCGTGGCGTCGAACGTAAGCGTATGCGTAAGCTGCGGAATTTCCGAAAGGGAGGCGTGCATCTGCTTGGCGATCACTTTGCGGATGTTGGGGAGCTTCTCCTCCCACGTCTCCGGCTCCTGCGGTGCGGGCTGTGCCTGCACATCGGCTGCGGCAGGTGCGGTCGCATCGCGAAGCGATGCACGCCCGCCCAGGCCAGTTCCCTCTGCTCCGGGCGCAACAACGCCACGCGCTGCGGGCGTAACAGTTTTGCCCTCGTCAATGAGCTTTTGCACATCGCGCGCGATTACGCGGCCGTGCGGGCCTGTCGCCTGCGCAAAGGTGAGATCCGCTCCCGAGCGCTCCGCCAGCGCGCGGGCGCGCGGAGAAATACGGCCTTCGACCTTTTCTGTGGCAACGACGGCTTCGGCAATGGCAGCCTGCGGCGCTTCGCTCTGCTGTTCCTGCGCAGGCGCCGCTTCCTCCTGCGTGGGCTGGTTTTTTATAAATACAGAAGGATCCTCACCCGCCTCACCAATGACGGCGACGTTCTCCAAGCACGGAACGTCATCCCCTTCCACGTGGAGGATGGCGAGCAAAATGCCAGCATCCTTCGCTTCTTCGTCAAAGGCAGCTTTGTCCGTCTCATAGGAAAACAAGATTTCGCCTGGTGCGACGGAATCCCCCACTTTTTTGTGCCATTTTGTAATGATGCAGCTTTCCACGCTCTGTCCCTGGCGCGGCATGATAATCGGGACCATCACGCCCTCCTCCTCTTCTTGTAAGGTATCCCAACAATCCAAACTTTAGTATACCATTTGTACCAACAAAAAGCAACCCATTGCGCCGGTCCCATGCCGCCGGATTTAGACGGAAATTCACTGAAATTCAGCCTAAAAACAGTCTTTTTAGCATAGGAACCAGCCGTTCCAACGCTTGCCGCTCATCAGGGCCTTCCGCCTCGAGCGTCAACGTTTTTGTACGCTGTGCGCCGAGCGAGAGGACGCCCATCATGGACTTTGCGTTGATGATTTTTTCCCCTTGAACGATGCGCAGCTCCGAGGAAAATTCGCACGCCGCGCAGACAAACGCTGCCACGGGCTGTGAGCGCAGGCACCCGCCGGGGGCGACCGCAATTTCCTGGCTTTTCATGGTGTAACCGTACCCTCCTTTCCCTCCAGGGACGCGGCAAACGCTTCCAACCGTCGCAAACGGTGATAGACGCCGGACTTGCCAAGGGGTGGCTCCATCATCTGGCCCAGCTCTTCAAGCGACGCTTCTGCGTGCTCATAGCGCAGTGCCGCGATTTCTCGCAGCGGTTCCGGCAATGCCTCAAGCCCTACGCTTTGCCGGATTCGCTCAATCGACCGCAGTTGCCTGTCCGATGCGCCTACCAGTTTGGCAATGTTGGCGGCATCACAATTTGCCGCCCGGTTTGCCCGATTGCGCGCGTCCTTTGTAATCATTACATTTTCAATTTCTAAAATAGCGCTGCTAGCGCCAATTACCGAAAGCAGCCGAAGAAGCGATTCGCTATCGCGGATGTAGACCACATACGCGTCTTTTCGTTCGCTCACACCGGCACGGACAAGAAAAAACGCACGTAAAAAGCGCATGACGGATTCCGCCGTGCGCTCGCGAGAAAACAAAAACTCCATTTGATAGCCGCTTTCCGGGTCGGCTATTGTACCGCAACAGAGGAAAATCCCCCGCAAAAACGCACTGCGGCAACATTTTTTCAGCAGGCAATGTTTTGGCAGCGTCTCTGCCGAAAAGCTGACGCCACATGCACGAAATACTTTCTGCGTCAGTTCCGCCGATAGACGCACCTCAAACGCCGTCCGCCCGCCCAGCCGGGCCGCATGCACAATGCGAAGCACGGGCCGCTGCGCAAACAGGTCGCGAATGAGGCGCACAATGCGGCGCGCCGTAGCCGCATGTTCCGAGCGCAGGCAAAGGCAGATGCCTTCCCCTCCCACGAGCGTCGCCATGCCGCAGCCAAGCACGGCCGCCGTCAGTTCCGCCCGCTGGCAGCAGCTTTTCTCCTGCGCGCTTTCCACGCGCGCAACCGCATCTTTTGTGCGCACGGAAAATGATTTCATTGCCGTTCCCAGTTCTCCTGTTCCACTTCAATATCTCTATGGTGCACGGAAATGACAAAGCCCAGCGCGCGCAGGCGCCGCCCAAGCTCTTCGGCAATCGCAACGGACCGGTGCGCACCGCCCGTGCAGCCGACGCCGATCACCAGCCTCCGCTTGCCTTCCCGTTCATAATTGGGCAGCAGAAAAGCCAGCAGGTCCGTCTCTTTCTGCAAAAACTCCACCGTCACGGGCGCGCCCAGCACATATTCCTGTACCCCGCGCTGCAAGCCCGTTTGCAGGCGGATGCTACTGATATAAAACGGGTTTGGCAAAAACCGCACGTCCAGCACAAGATCCGCGTCGCGCAAAATACCGCGCTTAAAGCCAAAGGAGACAATCTCCGTGCGGATATGCGGCTGCGCTTCCTCCGGGCTGAAGAGCAGCTGTGAAAGCCTTTCACGCAGCTGCGCCGGTTTTAGTCCCGTCGTGTTGACGATAAGATCCGCTGTTTCGCGCAGCGGCTGCATCCGCTCGCGCTCCATGGCAATTGCCGCAGACAGGCTTCCCGCCCGCTCCGTCAGCGGATGCTCCTTGCGCGTCTCCTTAAAGCGGTTCAGCAGCGTTTGATCATCCGCCTCCAGAAACAGCACGCGCAGCTCCGTACCGTTTTCGCGGATTGCCCCGATCATCTTTTCCAACGCAAATGCATCGAAAAGCCCGCGGCTGCGGACATCCGCCGCAAATACGACGGGATGCGCCTGCGATTGCCCGCTCCAAAGCTCAATAAAGCGCATTGTCATTGCCGGAGGCAGGTTGTCGACATAGGGACATCCCAAATCCTCCAAATAGCGCAGGGAGGTCGTCTTTCCTGCGCCGGAAAGCCCAGTCAATAGGATAAATCGCATCCGATGATTTGCACCTCCGGTTCCAGCTGAACGCCGCTTTGCTTCAGCACTTGTTCGCTAACCAGTGCGGCGAGGCCAAGGAAATCCTGTGCCGTCGCGCCGCCCGCGTTCACAAGAAACCCCGCATGCAGCGTGGACACCTGCGCGCCGCCAACGCGCGTGCCTTTAAGCCCCGCCTGTTCAATCAGGGCGCCGGCAAAGTGGCCGGGCGGCCGCTTAAAAAAGCTTCCGGCGCTGGGCATTGTCACGGGCTGCTTTTCACGCCGTTGCATCGCTAATGCCCGCATCTTTTCCGCAATCGACTCGCGCGCCTGCGGTACCAAGCGGAACACGGTTTCCAGCACGATTTCGCCCGTTTCCATCATGCGGCTGTGGCGGTAAGCCAACGCCAGCTCCTCCGCGCGTGCCCGGCAAAGCGTCCCGTCTTTTTTTAACAGCAGCACCTCTTCCAATACATCCGCGATTTCCGTGCCATATGCGCCTGCATTCATATAGACGGCGCCTCCGCATGTGCCCGGAATGCCGCTGAGCGCTTCCAACCCGGAAAGCCCCGCCTGCTGTGCGGCAACGGCAGCGGCGCTCAGCAAAGCTCCGGCGCCTGCGCGCAGCAAAGTCCCCTGTACCTCTACGGCGCTCATCGCGCCCGATAAATGCACCGCAAAACCGCGGATACCCCCGTCACGCACGAGCAAGTTGGACCCGCTCCCCAACAAAAAGGCAGGAAGCCCGTATGCCTGCGCCGTGCGGAAGGCGGCACGCACATCGTCCACACTTTTTGCCTCGATCAGGAAATCTGCCGGGCCTCCGACACGCAGCGTTGTATGCTTGGCCATCGGCGCGTTTTCTTCAAACGTAAGAGCCAGCTTTTGTAGCGCGTCGGCAACAGCTTGCAACCTTTTAATCCTCCCCCGACGGGCGCAACGTGCCCGCAAAATACGACTGGCCGCACTGCCGCGCATGCCGCAAGCGTTCTGCCATGGAAAAACCAGCGCTTGCATCCGCGCGGGAAAAGCCTCTCTTTTGTAGTATTGTACCGCGAGGCATATGCATTCGTCAAACAAAAGAAACGAAAAAATACGCAAAATAAAAAGCACGAGACGTGCCTGATGCCGGGATAACCGCCGTTCTCTCGCTTTAAACAGGCTTGACGCGTACCAGCGTGCGCTGCACGCCCGCCCGTCGCTGAAAATAGGCCGGAAAGGCGCGGTTTCAGGAGCCTCCTGTGCAAAGCCGCGCCTTTACCGTTGATAGCCTCAAGCCGTGCGGCAGCCGATTTCCTCCAGGATCCTTTTTACCGTCAAACGGCAATGCTCGTACGTCAAGCCGCCCTGCCAGTAGGCGATGTACGGCTCGCGCATGGGCGCGTCCGCGCTCAGCTCGATGGAAGCGCCGGAAACGAACGTTCCCGCAGCCATGATCACTTGATCCTGATAGCCGGGCATTTCCGACGGTTCCGGCAGCGCAAAGCTGTCCACCGGCGATGCCGCCTGCACGGCCCTGCAAAAGGCGACCAGGCGCTCCGGCGTTTCCAGGCGCACCGCCTGAATGATATCCGAGCGCGGGCCGTCAAACGCGGGGTGTGTCGTGTAGCCGGCGCGGGCAAAAGCGCATGCCGCCAGCGCCGCGCCGCGAAGCGCCTGCGCCACCGTATGCGGCGCAAGGTAGAAGCCTTGAAAAAACGGCTGGTAGCTGGCAGCGTAGGAGCCTTCTTCGCCGCCGATTCCGGGCGCGGTCAGCCGCTCAGCCACGCGGGCGACGCACGATTCCCGGCCGGCAACGTAAGCGCCCGTCGGCGCCAAACCGCCGCCGGGGTTTTTGATGAGCGAGCCGACCATCAGGTCCACGCCGTAAGCGGTTGGTTCCTGCGTGCAGGTGAACTCGCCGTAGCAGTTGTCCACCATCACCAGCGCCTGCGGGTTCTTGCGGTGGACCGTCTCGCAGATGGCGCCGATCTGCTCCAGCGACAGCGCAGGACGCCAGGCGTAGCCGCGCGAGCGCTGCACCAGCACGACGCCCGTCTCCTTGCATACGGCTTCCCCGATGGCCGCAAGATCCGGCTCACCGTTTGGCAGCAGTGCCGCCTCGTCATAGCCGACCCCCCAATCCGCCAGGGAACCGTCTTTTTTCCTTTCAATGCCGATGACGGGTTCAAGCGTGTCGTAGGGCCTGCCGGCGGCCGCCAACAGCCGCTGGCCGGGACGAAGCAAGCCAAACAAGCCAAGCGCCAGCGCGTGCGTGCCCGAGACGATGTGCGGCCGCACCAGTGCGCTTTCGCAGCCAAACACGCGTGCAAACACGCGCTCAAGCGTCTGCCGGCCTACGTCGTCATATCCGTATCCTGTCGTTGGGGCAAAGTGTTGCGTACCGACGTTTTCCTCCGTAAATGCCTGCAAAACGCGCGCAAAGTTCTCGCGCTCAATGCGTGCAAAGCGTGCGAAAACCGGCTCGCACTCCTGTTCCGCCTTTGCAAGCAGCGATTCATAGTCCATTTTCTTGATCCTCCCGATACTTTTGAATTTGCAAAATGATTTCGCCATGGAGCGCCTGCGGGGTTTCAAACGTGTCCGCGTCCAGCCAGCGGATCTGGCCATCGCGCGCCAGCCATGTCATTTGCCGCTTTGCATACTGCCGCGAGTGAATTTTGATTTGCTCAACCGCCTCGTCCATTGTGCACTCGCCCGCAAGCGCGCGGCAAATTTCCTTGTAGCCGATTGCCTGCATTGCCTGTGCCTGGCGCGGCACGCCGCCCTCCAAAAGGGAGCGCACCTCTTTTACAAGCCCGCGCCGCATCATCTCGTCCACGCGCGCGTTGATGCGGCCGCGCAGCGTTTCGCGCGGCCAACGCAAACCAAACGTCAAAAAATCCTGCCGTGCGGGCGCTTCCCATTCCTCACCCGCGCGGATGGATTCGCCCGTCGCCTCCAACACTTCCAGCGCGCGCACCACGCGGCGCACGTCGTTGGGATGCAGCCCAGCGGCGGACTGTGGATCCAGGCGGCAAAGGCGCTGCCAAAGCGCCTGGCGGCCTTGCGGCGTTTGCGCCTGCTCGTTGAGCGCTTGGCGCAGCGCTTCATTCCCTTGGGCCATTGCAAATCGAAGCGGATGCTTGACGCTTTGCAGGTAAAGCCCGGTCCCTCCGGCAAATACGGGCAGTTTTCCGCGCGAGAGGATGTCCTCCATCACACGGGAAGCGTCCTGCTGGTATTGATAGGCGGAGTATGCGGCCGTTGGCGGCAAAAAGTCAAGCATATGGTGCGCGATACCGCCGCGTTCAGCCGCATCCGGTTTAGCGGTGCCAATATCCATGCCGCGATATATCTGCATGGAATCCATCGAAATAACCTCGCCGCTGAGCGCGCGGCAAACGGCTACGGCAGCGGCCGTTTTGCCGCACGCCGTCGGCCCGGCGATGCAGACGGCCAAAGGCTTGCTCATACGATTCTCCGAAAGCGCTTATCCAGCTCGGATTTTTCTATGCGCACAACAAGCGGCCGCCCGTGCGGACAGGTCGGAGGCGTTCCCGTTTCGACCATCTGTGCAATCAGCCGGTCGATGTCTGCCTGCGAAAGCGTATCCCCCGCTTTCACGGCCTTGCGGCAGGCGAGCTTGATGAGCGCATCGCGCTTTTTTTCCTGCGTAGGGAGCGTTCGGTACTCGGCAATGCTGTCGGCGAGCTCGCCGAAGAAATCGCGCAGCTGCGGCACACCCAGCACCATGGGCACGGCCGATACTTTGACGCTGCGGTTGCCAAAGTCTTCTATGTCAAACCCGGCCTGGGCAAGGAGCGCCGTATTCTCCATCAGCACGGCGTGCTCGCGGTGGGAAAGCTGCACCACTGCGGGCGGCAGCAGCTGCTGGGAAAGCCCAAGCGGGTCTTTTTCCTGCTGAAAGCGCTCGTACAGGATGCGCTCGTGCGCTGCATGCTGGTCGATTAAATACAGCGTTTCCCCATACTCTACAAAAATATATTCCTTCCATGCCACGCCGACAAGCCGCAGCGCGAGCGCCTCACGCCGTGGAAAACCGTCCACCGCAAGTTCTGTTTGCTCCTGCTGGACAGGCAACGCGCTTTTTGCTTCCTGCGCAGGCGTCGGAACCGGCGTGCCGGGCGCGGCAGGCGGGCTTTGCGGCTTCCAGATTGCTTGCGCAGCGGCGGCATCCGCCTCTCCGGGGGCTGCTGCAGCGTCATGAAGGCTACTGTTTTGTTTTGCGGGAAAGGGACAGAACGGGCGCAGCGCCGGGGAGATGACGACAACGGGATTCTCCTTGGGCGCAGGCGCTTGCGGCACAAAAACGGGCGGCGCAGCGTCCAGCGGTGCAGCCGTAAAACTTCGGCGCACAACGCCAGCCAGCCCTTCGAGCAGTTCGCGCTCGTTTGCAAAGCGCACTTCAAGCTTGTTGGGGTGGACGTTGACGTCCACGGCCTCGTAAGGCATTGTCAAGCGCAACGCGCAGATGGGGTATTTCCCGATCATCACGCGTTCGCGGCACCCTTCTTCCACCGCCTGGGAAAGCAGGGCACTTCGGATAACGCGGCCGTTGAGGATGAATGTCTGCATGCTGCGGCTGGAACGGGCCGCGTCGCCCACGCCAACAAAGCCTTCCAACGCGCATCCCGCCGCACTGCCGCTGACAGCCGTCAGCGCGCGAGCCGTTGGCGCGCCCCAAACGCTAAAAATGGCGTCCAAGAGCTTACCGTTGCCCGGGCTGCGGAACACCTGCTTGCCTCCGTTGACAAAGCGCAGCGAAATATCCGGGCGCGCAAGGATGAGCCGCATGAGAAAATCAGAGATAATGCCCGTTTCCGTCGCCGGTTTTTTCAGGAATTTGCGCCGCGCAGGCGTGTTAAAAAACAAGTCGCGCACAACAACGGCCGTGCCTTCGGGACTGCCAACGTCCTGCAAGGAGGCGATTGTCCCGCCTTCCACTTTGATTTTAAGGCCGCACTCGTCCACGCTTGTGCGCGTCGTCATTTCCACGCGTGCCACGGCCGCAATGGACGCCAACGCCTCGCCGCGAAACCCCAGCGTGTGGATGGAAGCAAGATCGGCCTCCGTGCGCAGCTTGCTCGTAGCATGGCGGGCAAACGCCAGGCGGATCTCGTTGCGGGCAATGCCGCAGCCGTTGTCTACCACGCGAAACCAGTCAAGCCCACCGTCGCGGATCTCAACCGTCACCGCCGTCGCGCCCGCGTCAATGCTGTTTTCCACCAGCTCTTTGATGGCATACGCAGGGCGCTCGACCACCTCGCCAGCCGCAATTTTGCCGATGACGCTTTCATCCAGCTGGCGGATTGCATAACGCCGCTCCATTTAGATGTTCCTCGCTTTCTCGCGCAGGGTAAACAGGGCGTTGAGCGCTTCGATAGGCGACATTGCGTTGACATCGAGCGCGCGCAGCTCTTCTACCAGGTCCAGCGCGCGGAAATCACCAAACCCCACCTGCACTTGCTTCTTTTTGCGGTTGGATTCCAGGATGTTCGCGCTGATGGAAGATTGATTGACGTTAGCCGTTTCCAGCCGCGCCAGGATCTCCTGCGCGCGGGCGACGACAGGCTTTGGCACGCCGGCCAGGCGCGCCACGTGGATGCCAAAGCTCTTATCCGCTCCCCCGCGCTCAATTTTGCGCAGGAAGATTACCTCTTCCCCGTGTTCTTTGACGGCAATGCGGTAGTTGACAACGCCTTCCAGCCGCCCTTCCAGCTCGGAAAGCTCGTGGTAATGCGTGGCAAAGAGCGCCTTCGCGCCATTCCCCTTTTGCACGATGTGCTCCACAACGGCCCAGGCGATGCTCAGCCCGTCGAACGTGCTCGTACCCCGGCCAATCTCGTCCAGGATGAGGAGCGATTTGGGCGTCGCATTGCGCAGGATCTGCGCCGTCTCGCTCATCTCAACAAGGAACGTGGACCGGCCGCCTGCCAAATCGTCCGACGCGCCGATGCGCGTGAAAATCCTATCCGTAAGCGAAATGGAAGCGGATGCGGCAGGCACAAAGCTGCCCAAATGCGCCATGAGCACAATCAACGCAACCTGGCGCATGTAGGTGCTTTTCCCGGCCATATTAGGGCCGGTAATCATGAGCATGCGCTTTTCCTGGCTGTTCATGTGTACGTCGTTTGGTACGAACGCTTCCTCGCGCAGCATCCGCTCAACGACGGGATGGCGGCCTTGGGAGATTTCAATGACGCCGTCATCCGTTATTTGCGGGCGCACATAGCCGTTTTCCTGTGCCACCTGCGCCAGCGACAGCAGCGCGTCAAGCGTTTTGAGCGCCTCCGCCGTGCGCTGCATACGCGAAATTTCATGCGCCAAATCCTCTTTCAGCCGCGCAAAAAGCTGGATTTCCAGCCGCAAAGCCCGCTCCGAAGCGCCGAGAATTTTCTTTTCGATCTCCTGCAGTTCCGGCGTGGTATACCGTTCACAGTTGGAAAGCGTCTGGCGGCGCACGTAGCGCAGCGGAACCAGGTTGTAGTAGGCTTTCGTCACCTCAATGCAGTAGCCGAAAATCCGATTGTATGGGATTCTTAGCGTTTTAATGCCCGTTTCAGCCCGTTCGCGCGCTTCCATGTTGGCAATCCATTGCTTGCCGTTTTCAGCCGCCTCCCGCTGCTCGTCGAGCTCCTTGTCATACCCCTGGAGGATGAATCCACCGTCCGCCGTCGTGTTGGGCGCCTGGGGATCGATCATGCGCGCAATGCGCTCCGTAACGTCGTTTAACGGGTCTAGTTTTTCACGCAGCGACGAAAGCAGGCGGCTTTTGCAGCCCTGCAAAAGCTGTTGAATTTCCGGAACGCACTGGAACGAATCGCAAAGCGCCAGGCAATGCTGCGGTCCTAAAGCGTTGTATGCGATTTTTGCCGCAATCCGCTCTACATCCCGCACGTTTTTGAGCGTGCAGCGCAGGTCATGCATGCGCATCGGTTCCTCAACAAGCTCCTGCACAGCGTCAAGACGCGCTTCAATCGCCTCGCGCGTGCCAAGCGGCTGCTCCACCCACGCATGCAAAAGCCGCCCGCCCATGGCGGTGACCGTTTCATCCAAAAGGCCAAGCAGCGTACCCCTGCCCCGCGTGCCGCGCAGCGTTTGCGTCAGTTCGAGGTTGCGGCGCGCCGTTGCGTCCAGCACCATGTAGTTGCCGGGATATACCTTGTGCAGCGCGTTGAGATGTTCCATGGCGTTGCGCTGCGTGGAGCGGATATACGCCAGCAGCGCGCCCGTAGCGCCCACGGCCAACTTTTCGCCATCCAAGTCAAAGGCGCTGAGCGTTTTGGCATGAAAATGCTCGAGCACGTCGGCCTTTGCCTGGCTGTATTTCCAAGCGTCTGTGGCAAAAACGGAGACGGGCACGGCCAGCTTGACGCTTTCCAACGCCTGCGCCGCCGCTTCATCGGCGATGATCTCACGGGGCGCGATGCGGGTTAGTTCACTCATCAGCGCCGGCACGCCTCCGGAAAGCGCCATCGCCATGCATTCGCCGGTGGAAACGTCCGCATAGGCCAGGCCTACCTTCTGCCCGTTAACGCATACGGCCAGCAAAAAGCTGTTTTCTTTCTCATCAAGCATGGATTGCTCAACGACGGTGCCCGGCGTTACCACGCGGATGACGCCGCGCTCCACGAGCGGCCGGTTTTCTTTAGGGTCTGTCAGCTGCTCGCAGATTGCTACCTTATACCCCTTCTCCACCAGCTTGCGAATATACGTTTCCGCCGCGTGGTAAGGGATGCCGCACATGGGCGCGCGCTGCTCCAGGCCGCAGTCGCGCCCGGTCAGCACCAGCTCCAGCTCGCGCGAGGCCGTCTGCGCATCTTCAAAAAACATCTCGTAAAAATCTCCGATGCGGTAAAACAGCAGCGCGTCCGGAAATTCATCCTTGACGCTCAGATACTGGCGCATCATTGGGGTTAGGGCCATTCCGGGGCCTCCTTTTCTTCGGTGCAAACAAAATCCGCCTTGAGGCTGTTATGCCCCGCTTCGCGCACGAGCACGCGCGCGAACGAGCCGATCAGCGCCGGATCGGCATCAAAGTTACAGGTGATGTTGCGCGTACACTTTCCGGCAAGCTGGCGCGCGTTGCGCTTGGAAACCTCTTCCACCAGTACGCGCTGCCGGCTGCCGACAAGCCCGGCAAGCGCCTGTGCGCTGATCCCCTCCTGCAGGGCGATCAGGCGCGTAAGCCTGTCCGAGGCTATCTCTTCCGGCACGCGCTGGGGCATTTGTGCCGCCCGCGTCCCTTCGCGCGGAGAGTAGGCGAACATAAACGCCGAATCGTAGCGCACCAGTTTAAGCAGCGAAAGCGTATCTGCGAAGTCCTCCTCGCTCTCTCCAGGGAAGCCGACGATTACATCCGTCGTCAGCGCGATTTCCGGCATTGCCTTGCGCAGCGCCTCCACGCGGCGCAGGTAGGTTTCCCGATCGTACACGCGGTTCATTGCCTTGAGAATGGCATCGCTGCCCGACTGTACGGGCAGGTGAAAATGGCGCGCACAGTGCTTGCTTTCGGCCATGGCCGCGATGAGCTCGTCGGAAAGGTCTTTGGGGTGCGACGTCATAAAGCGAATGCGCGGCACGCCCAGCGCATCCAAGCGCCTTAACAGGGCCGGGAACGAGGCGCCGTCGCTGCGGTCGTTGCCGTAGGAATTGACGTTTTGGCCCAGCAGCGTGATCTGCATCACGCCGCGCTCGAGCAGCCCTTCCACTTCGCGCAGAATATCGTCCTGCGCGCGCGAACGCTCTCGCCCGCGCACATAGGGTACAATACAGTAGGAGCAAAAGTTGTTGCAGCCGTACATGATGGAGACATACGCGGAAATTCCGCTTTCCGGCCGGCAGGGAAGCCCTTCGGCAATGCGCCCCTGGGACGTTTCCACGCACAGCACTTGGCGGCGGGTATTGAGGGCCTGCAGCAAAAATTCCGAAAACCGGTGCAGGTTGTGCGTGCCAAAGGCAATGTCAAAAAAAGGATACTGGCGCAGGATCACCTGCGCCATGCGCGGCTGCTGAATCATGCAGCCGCAAACGCAGAGGATCAACCTGGGGTTGCTCCGTTTGAGCGCTCGCAGGTACGCCATATTCCCCAACGCCTTGCGCTCGGCGTTGTCGCGGATGCAGCAGGTATTAAAAAGAATCAGCTCCGCTTCTTCCCGCGAAGAAGCCGGCGTCATCCCCATCTGTTCCATCATGCCGGCGAGGATTTCGGAATCGTGCGCATTCATCTGGCAGCCGTAGGTCACGATGAAATAAGACCGGGGACGGTCCGGCATTTCGCGCACGCAGCGCGCAGCTTCCCGCTGGGCCTGCATTTCCTCCGGGGATACCCAAATGGCCTGTTCCATTTATTGATCTCCTTTCCCCGCTTCGCCAATGACAACATCCGGCGGAAGGCCGATTTGATAAAGCGCCTTGGCCACCGCCTGCGGCGGATGCAGCGTGATCACGCTTTCGTCGCCGCCCGTGCGGCGCCTGCGCACGCTGCGCAGCAGCTCGTGAGCGGCCGCCAATGGGCTTTGCGCATATCCGCGCGCACCGCAACAGGGGCAATCCTGCGTCAGCTGATCCTCCGCTGCGCCCCAAAGCGGACGGCGCGTCATTTCCATCAATCCCGTACTCGTAAAGCCGTGGATCCTGCGCTTGGCACGGTCAGCGCGCATCGCCTGTTCAAACGTTTCCAGCACCGTTTGCCGGTCCTCCTGCGTATCCATGTCCACAAAGTCGATCACGATGATGCCACCCAAATCGCGCAGGCGGATCAGCCGGGCGATTTCCCGCGCGGCTTCACAGTTGAGCTTTAAAAGCGTTTCGGCCAGGTTCTTTTTGCCGATAAACTTGCCGCTGTTGACGTCGATCACCGTCATCGCCTCGCAGCGGTCGATGGCTAAAAAAGCCCCGCTTTGCAGCCACACCTTGCGGCGCAGCGCCTTTTGCAGCCGGCTTTCCACATGGTCGTCAAACGGCGCGCGCTCAACGGTGCAATTTAAATCCCGCGCAGCGCGCGCGGCAAGATCCCCCTCGTCGTAAAGCAGCGCCGGAGCGTTTTTAACGTTGGCAAGCGCCTGCGCCTGCTGCCAGCGCTCGCAGAGCGCCTGTACATCCGCGGCAATCTGCGCATCGTCCGCCTCACGGGCGGCCGTGCGCGCCACAATGCCCATCCCCTCCGGGGCGAGCGATCGGATCAGGGGTAGCAGCCTCTCGCGCTGTCCATCGCCGTCAATACGGCGGGAAACGCCAAAGGAAGAAACGGTCGGCAGCAGCACGGCAAATCGGCCTGCCAACGAAGGGTTCATGCTGACTTTGGGGCCTTTCTCGCCACCGGGTTCCTTGACGATTTGCACGATCAGCTCGTCGCCTGCGCGCAGCGGCGCCCGCCGCGCCAAGCGGGCGGGACCGGCCGACACACCGGCCAGCTCAGGCGGCAAATCGTCCAGCGAAAGAAACGCGTTTTTTTCGTCTCCGATGTTGACAAACGCCGCATGCATGCCGCGCAGCAGCGTCTGCACTCGCGCCTTGTAGAGGTTGCCAAGCCTGTCCTGGCGTCCGCCCGCATAGGAAACGGCAAACTCCACCGGCTCCCCGTCCTCCAGGACGACAAGCCGCGTCTGCGTGCCAATGGTGTCCACAATCGCCTTTCGTCCGTTCATTTCTTCACAGCTCCATCAGCGGTACGGGCGCGCCGCCGCGCTCGCCGAAAAGGCGGATGCGGCGCAGCCGAAACGCAGGCAGCTCCACGCCCGCTTCCTGCGCCAGCGTGGTAAGGAGCAAATCCGGCTTGAGCGTCTGCCGCTCGGTCAGCGCCGTGCGCAAAGCAAAGACGGCTTCCCCCGCTTCCTCTTGCGCTTGAAGTGCATAGAGCATCGGACGGATGTCGCAGGGGTTTTCCCCTTTTTTGGATTTGCGAATCGCGATGATTTCCTCGCGCGCCAGCAGCGCGGGAACGGCTTGCGCCATCGCGCGCGCGACGCCATCCGCAGCAGCGCGGGCCGTGTAGGCGGCCGAGTGCAGGCTTGCCATCAGCTTGGGATGCGCATCCTCCACAAGGCGCGCGCCTATCACCGGCAGCGACGCCGGCATAGCGGGCGAAAGCGCCGCAAGAAACGCATCCGGCGCAACGCCTTCTTCCACGCCAACCTCAAAAAGTTCCTCTTCTCCGCTGACGCCTACGGGCAGCGGCGAGGCAAAGGACAAAAGCGCATGCGGATTAAATCCGTTGGAATAGCGGATGGGCAGCCCGCTGCGCCGCAGCGCGCGCTGCACTGCGCGCTGCAAATCCAGATGGCCTACATGGCGCACTTGCTCAGTTTTTTCAAACGCAACGATCATCCGCATACACCGCACACCTCCATCAGCCCGCAGCCGCGGCAGCCTCCGCGGCAATCCGGCGTCGTTTCCGCCCGCTGCGCGCGCTCGCTCTCTTTGCGCAGGAACGCTTGCGTCACGCCCGCATCGATAAACGCCCAAGGCAGCAGCTCATCATAGCTGCGCTTGCGGTTGGCGTAAAACGCCGGATCCAGCCCGCATGCGGCGAACGCCTCCATCCAGCGGTCAAAGTGAAAATGCTCCGACCAGCCGTCAAAGCGGCAGCCGTTTTTCCAGGCATGCAGCAGCACGTCCGAAAGGCGCCTGTCTCCCCTGGCAAAGCAAGCCTCCAGGAACGAGACTTCCGGATCGTGCCAGCGAAAATCAGAACTCTTGAGCTGCCGAAACTCTTCGCGCAAGAAAGCCTGCTTTTCCCGCAGCGTCTCCACCGTGTCCTGCGCCTCCCATTGGAAAGGCGTAAACGGCTTGGGCACGAACGACGAAGCGCTCACCGTAATGCGCAGGCCGCGCGCGCGCTCGCCCTTGGGAATGGCAAAGTACTCGCTTGCAAACAGCCGGGCCGTCTCCGCAATGCCGCGCAAATCGTCCTGCGTTTCCGTTGGCAGGCCGATCATGAAATACAGCTTGATGGCGCTATAGCCGTTGGCAAACGCATCATGCGCCGTCGCGCGCAGGTTTTCCACCGTCACGCCCTTGTTGATCACATCGCGCAGGCGCTGCGTTCCCGCCTCGGGCGCAAATGTCAAACTGCTTTTTCGCACCTTGCGCATTTGTTCGAGCGACTCGGCCAGCTTGCCGTCCAGCCGCAGGGACGGGAGCGAAATCGAAACGCGCTCCTTTTCAAAGCGCTCCGTCAGCGCCTGCGTCAATTCCGCCAGGCGCGAATAATCTCCCGTGGACAGCGAGGAAAGCGATATTTCTTCATAGCCGGTGTTTTGCACAAGCTTTTGCGCCAAATCTACCAGCGTGTCCGTGCTGCGCTCGCGCACAGGGCGGTAGAGCATGCCCGCCTGGCAAAAGCGGCAGCCGCGCGTGCAGCCGCGCATGACCTCAAGCATGATCCTGTCGTGCACAATTTCCTGGAACGGCACGATCATCCGCTCCGGGAAAGCCGCTGCGTCCAGGTCGCGCACGATGCGCTTGCGGATGACGGGCTTTGCCTCCGCCGTGCGCGGCCGAAATGCGGTCAAACAGCCGTCCGCGCCATATTCGGCGTCATAATATGCAGGCACGTATACGCCGTCGATCTGGCTGATCAGGCGCAGCGTATCGGCGCGCGTGAGCCCTTCCGCCTTTGCCCTGCGCACGGCGTCCAGCACTTCCAGCGTGCTCTCTTCGCCGTCGCCCAGGGAAAACGCGTCGATGAACGCGTGCAGCGGTTCGGGATTGAACGCGCATGGGCCGCCCGCGATGACGATCGGATCCCCTTCGCCGCGCTCGCCGCTAAAAAGCGGAATGCCGGCAAGGTCGAGCATTTCCAGAATCGTCGTATAGCTCATTTCGTATTGCAGCGTGAAACCGACGATGTCAAAATCGCGCACAGGCCTGCGCGATTCTACGCTAAAGAGCGGCACGCCGTCTCGCCGCATGGCGTCCGCCATATCCACCCAGGGCGCAAAGACGCGCTCGCAAAGCGCATCCTCTTGCGCGTTGATGATTTCGTAGAGAATCTTCATGCCCAGGTGGGACATGCCAATTTCGTAAATATCTGCAAAACAAAAGGCAAAGCGGACGCGCGCGCTGTCAAAATCCTTGCTTACGGCGTTCATCTCGCCGCCGATATAGCGGGCGGGCTTTTGCACGCCGTCAAGCAGCGCGTCAATCTTTTTTGAAAGTTCCATTCCTTCTCCTCGCTTGCTTTAAGACTTGAGCGCGTTGGGCAGGCAGTCGTAGCGCGTGATGTCCTCATAGCGCTGCCGCTCGACAATCGTATCCGCTATGCCATTGTGCAGGAGCAGCACTTTGGGGAGCGGCACGCGGTTATAGTTGCTGGCCATGGAGTATTGGTACGCCCCCGCCGTCGGCATCAAAATGACATCCCCCAGCGCGACGCGCGGCAGGCGGAAATCGTAGCCGAACACATCGCCCGATTCGCACGCGCGCCCCGCGAGCGTGACCGTCTCCACCGGCCGCTCGTCCGCGCGGTTGGCGACAAACGCGCGGTAGCGCGCCCCGTAGAGCGCCACGCGCGGATTGTCCATCATGCCGCCATCGAGGCTGACATACTTGCGCACGCCGGGGATTTCCTTGATGGCGCACACCGTATACAGCGCTGCGCCCGCTTCCGCCACGATGGCACGCCCCGGCTCGATGATAAGCTTCGGCGGACGGATCCCCTTGCGCGCGCATTCCCGCGCGAGCGTGCGCGAAATTGCGCGGATGGACTCCCGCGGATCGAGCGAAGGCGGATCGTCCGCGGTATAGCGCACGCCGAAACCGCCACCAACGATGGCCTCGCGCATTTCCACGCCCGTAACGACGGAGGCAAGCACGGAAAAGTCCGTCAACCGCTCCACCGCCTGCAAAAAGGGCGCAACCTCAAAAATCTGCGAGCCTACGTGCGTATGCAGGCCAAATAGCTCCAGGTTGGGACAACGGGAGATTCTTTTAAGCGCGTTGAGCGCCTCCCCATCGCCGATGCCCAGGCCGAATTTGCAGTCGGTCCTCGCCGTCTGCACGGCCTCGTAGGTGTGCGCGTCAATGCCCGGGTTGAGGCGGACGATAACGCCTACGCGCTTGCCCTTTTCCGCCGCAAGCTGCTGGAGTACGTCGATTTCGCTCAGGCTGTCGATGATAATGCGCCCCACGCCGTAATCCAGCGCCATCTCCAGCTCTTCCACCGTTTTGACGTTGCCGTGCAGCGTCACGCGGTCCATCGGGAATCCCGCGCTGCGCGCGGTATAGAGCTCGCCGCCGGAGACGGCGTCCAGCCCCAGCCCTTCCTGCGCGGCGATGCGGCACATCGCTACGGTACAAAACGCTTTGGACGCAAAGTGTACCACGCCGCCTGCCGGTGCAAAGGTATCAAC
>DVLH01000163.1 GCA_018715585.1 Candidatus Aphodomonas merdavium | reverse complement strand
CCCGAGCAGGCGCTCATTCGCCGCCTGTCGGAATATGCGGCGCTGAAGGAAGGCGTGGGGCAGATGCGTGCGTTTGAAGAGGCGGCCGCGCGCATGTTTGAAAAGCTGCCGGAGGAGATCCCGCTGCCGCCGCCCGTGTTTGAACTGCCGAACCTGACGATGGAGGCGCTTTTGCAGGCCATGCGCCGCGTGATGGAGCGCGCAGCGCAGGAGCCGGAGCGGCGCGAAGCCGTGCGCGCGCTCAAGCGGGACAAGCTCTCCGTGCAGGCGTGCATGTTTTCCATCGCCGCCAAGGTGCGCAAAGGGCCGTGTGCGTTTACGTCGCTGTTCTCGCAGCAGCCCACGCGTGATGAAATTGTCACGCTGTTTATGGCGCTGCTGGAGCTTTTGCGCATGGGGCGGCTGCATTTGGAGCAGGAAGATACGTTTGGCGAGATCATTCTCAGCGAAAGGAAGGCGCAGGATGGAACTGAAACAGCTGTGCGGGGCGATTGAGGCGATCCTCTATGTGGCCGGAGAGCCGGTGCAGGAGGATGCGCTGCGCGTAGCGCTGGAGACGACGCAGCTGGAGCTGGAAAACGCGCTGACGACGCTGGAGAGCGGATATGAGTTTGAGCGCAGGGGCATCCGCTTGCTGCGCTTTGGCAGCAGCGTGCAGCTTTCCACCCGCCCGGAATACGCTCCCTACGTGGAGCGGATGCTTCAGCCGGTGCAAAAACAAAACCTGACGCAGGCGGCGATGGAGACGCTCGCCGTCATTGCCTACCGGCAGCCCGTCACGCGGGGCGATATCGAAGCCATCCGCGGCGTCAAGTGCGATTATTCCGTGCAGTCGCTGCTTAACAAAGGGCTGATTGCCGAGGCAGGGCGCCGGGATACGCTGGGCCACCCGATGCAGTTTTGCACGACGGATGCGTTTTTGCGCCATTTTGGCATCGCGTCACTGGAGGAATTGCCGCAGCTGAAGTTTGCGCAGGAGGAAAACCAGCCGCAACAAGACGCTGCGGAGGGGGAAAACAACACGGCCGAAGCAAACGATGCCGCCGGCCCGGAAGAAAGGACGGCGGTGGAATGCCCCGCGCAGGAAACGGAAACCATACCCCCTGACGAGGGGGAAAAGCAGACCGGCGAAAGCCTCCTCGCAGCGCCCTGAGCGCCAAAGGGGGCTTTTTCATTGCTGCGCGTATTGTTTGTGCTGCTGGCCGTTTTGGCCGCGATGCCGCTGGAAGTGGATGTGAGCGTTTTTCTCAACGCCACGCCGTCCTACGCGGCCGTTGTGCGCGTTTACGGCAAGCGCATCCGCTTGGGCGGACTTATCCGTCTGGATCCCAAATCGTTTTTGAAAAAAAGAAAGAACGGCCGCTTGTTGCGCGCGTATATGCGCGCGCTTTTGCCCGTTTTTAAAAAAGCGTGCACACATGCGGCTGCGTCCTGTCGCGTCGGCGTGCCGGATGCGGCGCTGACGGCGCTGAGCGCCGGGGCGGTTCGCGCGGCGCTGGGCGCGTGCAGGGCCTTGCTCCCCGTGCGTGCGCGCGTGACGGCGGATTTTCAAAGCCCCGGGTTCGCGCTGGCGGCGCGCTGCATATTTTCGCTGCGCGGCGGGGACATTATGGGCGCGGGCGTGCGGGCGCTTTGGCGGGAAGCGCGCCTTGGCAGGAGGGAGGAGAAAAAGCATGGAAAAACAACCCATTGAAAGCCTCATGGGCACAACGATGGAGAACATAAAGGACATGGTGGACGTCAACACGGTGGTGGGGGATCCTGTGTTGGC
Organism: Candidatus Aphodomonas merdavium; assembly: GCA_018715585.1. Lineage (GTDB taxonomy): Bacteria > Bacillota > Clostridia > Christensenellales > Aristaeellaceae > Aphodomonas > Aphodomonas merdavium. The sequence goes on along the minus strand of DVLH01000163.1, from coordinate 867 downwards.
TTCGGACGGCACGACGGTGATTCCCGTTTCGCGCGTGACGTTCGGGTTTGTCGCGGGAGGCGGTGAATACGGCGTCGGGGAAAACAAAATGCCATCGCTTTCGGAGAAAATGCCGTTTGCAGGCGGCACGAGCGCCGGCGTCTCCGTGCATCCGATGGGGTTTCTCGTCGTGGGCAACGGACAGGTAAAAATGCTGCCGACGAACTATGCCACGCCGGTGGACCGCGTGATGGAGCTGCTGCCGCAGGTGATGGGCGAGATGAAGGACGTGCTCTCGGGCGGCGCGCAGGCCCAGCCGGGCGCGCAGGGACAGAGCGCGGAACAATAAGCGCAGCCGGCTTATCCGCCGCCGGGAGCGCCACAAAAACGGCTGCGCGGGGGAAAATGCCGCCGCGGGCGCCCGCTTCATACGGGCGCTCTTTTTTTCATACGCTGCAAAAGGGCTTGCCCGGAATCTTTGCGCGAGAGGGAAGCAAAAATGAAAAAAATGCTGGCGGGGCTGGTTTTCACGGCGTTGCTCCTGTATAATGACGTTGCCATGGCGCAGCAGACAAGCGCGCGCGCCGCGTGTGTGCTCGAGCTGGAGACGGGGCGCGTGCTTTTTGCCGCCAACGAGACGCAGCGCCTGCCCATGGCGTCCACCACAAAGGTGATGACAGCGCTGGTGGCGTTGGAGAATGGTTCGCTCGAGGACAACGTTACGGCGGGCAAAAACGCCTATGGCGTCCCCGGTACGTCCATCTATCTAGACCTGGGCGAAGAGCTGACGCTGGAGCAGATGCTGTACGGGCTCATGCTTGCCTCGGGGAACGACGCGGCCGTCGCCATTGCCGAGCACATCGGCGGCAGCATAGAGGGCTTTTGCGC
>DVLH01000005.1 GCA_018715585.1 Candidatus Aphodomonas merdavium | reverse complement strand
GAATGCAAGGAAAAATACGGTGATCTCATCAGCAAGCGGAGCCTGCTGATCCCGCGCGACCTGGCGGAACAGCTCATCGCTTGTGATCCGACGGGTTTGGCCAATACGTCTGCGCCGTTGCTGCATGAGATGTACCGTGAGTTCCGCACGCGCCTGCTGCGCCCCGTCGTTATCGTCGATTATATCCGCGAGGCGTACATTTACGAGGCGGAAGACGTGCGCATCACGTTCGACAAGGAGCTGCACACGGGCATGGGCAGCGTGGATATGTTCAACCCCCACATTCCGACCGTCCCGGCGCTGGACGAGAACCTGATCGTGCTGGAGGTAAAATTCCAGCGCACGCTGCCGGACTTTATTAAAAACCTGCTTACGGGCATTTCCGCCCAACGCATGGCCGTGTCCAAATACGTGATCTGCCGCAGGTTTGAAGAAAAGGAGTTTTAATTCGCCTGCCGGCGCAGGGCGGCCCCGTGCGGGGCCGCCTTTTGCATGCCCGGCAAGCGCCCGGGGAAGAGAACAAACCAACGCGGGCGCCCCGCTGCGGGAAGCGCGCAAAAAAGCGGCCGCCCAGGGCCGCCGCTTGCACTACGAATGGGGATTTCAAAGCTATCCCTTAACTGCCAAAGAAAGGCGCACGCTGTAGAAAATGGCCCCGGAGGCATGCCAGCCGCCGGGGCCATCCGATCTGTCATTAAAACATCGGCGTGTAGGGAAGTCCTAGGCTCTGGGCAACGTTTTCGTTGGTGCAGCGGCCGTTATAGGTGTTCACGCCGAGGGCGAGGCCCGGGTCGGCCTTGCAGGCGGCTTCCAGGCCGTTGGCGGCGATGGCCAGACCGTATTGCAGCGTGGCGTTCGTCAGGGCGATGGTAGAGGTGCGCGGGACGGCGCCCGGCATGTTGCCCACGCAGTAGTGGACGATGCCTTCTTCGATAAACACGGGGTCGGAGTGGTAGGTGACGTGCGACGTTTCGCAGCAGCCGCCCTGGTCGACGGCGACATCGACGATGACGGCGCCCTTTTTCATATGGGAGAGGTGCTCGTGGCGGATCAGCTTGGGCGTGGACGCGCCGGGAATCAGCACCGTGCCGATGATCAAATCTGCCTCGGAGATGGCGCGGACGATGTTGGTTTCGGTGGAATAGAGCGTGGTGATGGCCGTGCCGAAAATATCGTCGAGATAGACGAGGCGGTAGAGGTTGCTGTCGATGACGGTGACTTCCGCGCCCATGCCGACGGCCGCTTTGGCGGCGTAGGTCCCGGCGATACCGCCGCCGATGATGACGACCTTGCCGCGCTTGACGCCCGGCACGCCGCCCAGCAAAATGCCGCGCCCGCCGTAGGCGTATTCGAGATATTTTGCGCCTTCCTGAATGCTCAAGCGGCCCGCGATTTCGCTCATGGGGCGCAGGCAGGGAAGGCTGCCCATCTTATCGCGGATGGTTTCGTAGGCAACGGCGTTAACGCCGGCGCTGAGCAGATGGTCCGTCAGCTCGGGGCAGGCGGCCAAATGCAGGTAGGTATAGAGGATCAAGCCTTTGCGCAGCAGGCGGTATTCTTCCGGTTCCGGCTCCTTCACCTTGACGAGCATTTCGCTCCGCGCCCAGACTTCCTCTGCCGTGGGCAGGATGGTTGCGCCCTGCGCGGCGTATTCCTCGTCGGAGAAACCGCTGCCAAGCCCTGCGCCCGCTTCCACAAGCACCTGATGCCCCGCGGCAAGATAGGAATGAACGTTGCCCGGCGTGATGCCGACACGGTATTCATGGTTTTTTAACTCGCGCGTTGTTCCGATGATCATGAAAACACCTCTTTCTTACCCTCAATGCGCATTTGCTTCCGACATGGACAAAAGCTGCTCCGGCGGCGGCCGCTCGTCCTCGCGGCCCCGCCTGTCACGCCTCTGGCCACATCTCGTCCTTTACCTCAAAATACCACTGCAGGTCGCTGATGAGCATTTCCGTGCGCATCACAACGCCCTCGTCCACGAGATGATAGACGGTGTCGTAGAAGTAGTCGTAGTCAAACATATAGTCGCTCAGCGAGGAGATGACGGGGCTATCCAGGCGCTCGTTGAGCTCGTCCTCCAACGCCTGGTAATCGGCCATCAGCGGCGTATACTCGCCGTAGGCGATGGGGTAGGAGGAGATCAGCATCGTCGCGCCGCGCTCCTTGAGATAAGCGTTGAGCGCGTTGAGCCGTTCGACGGTCGTATCGCCCAGTGTGGGCACGGTCTGCTGCGTAAAGTCCACCGGATGCGGAAAGTATACATTGTGCTCTACATAGGGGCGCGGATAGACGTTATCGCCGTATTCGTTGAACGCCGTGCGGGAGTAGGCGTCCCCCGTATCCTGGTTCCCCGTGCCCGTGGCCCACAGGTTCAGCGCTTTTTTCAAATAGCTTGTGAAGCTTTCGGCCATGAGGGGGACATCCTTGAGGCGGATGAGCCGCCAGAGGGGGAAGTGATTTTCCAGCGTAAGCCAGGCAATGGTCGGGTCTTCGCGGACAATCTGGTCGTTGTCGTCGTAGTCCGAGTGGCAGACAATGTACAGATCGCCCGGCGTCACGTTCAGCTTGGCCATTTCCTCATGGAAAGCGTTGCCCAGCGCGCCGTGAAGCCCCATGTTTACCACCGGCATGCCCATCGCCTCTTCGATCAGGTCGGACCGGAAGCCAAACGCTACGTTGGAATCGCCGATGAGCACGATTTTCGGCTCGTCCAGGGAGAGAAGCCTGTCCACTTTGTCCACGAGCGAGGCGTTATAGTTATAGCGATATTGCGGCATGACAATGCCGAAAATGAAGAAGGCAATCAGGCAGAAGAGAAGCGCTGCCTTCAACAGAAAGCCGATTGTTTTTTTCACGCTGACCGCCTCCTTTTAGAACTGGAAGTAGATGAACTGCGTTGCGGCATAGGTGGCGCCGTATGCGCCGAAATACATGATGACAAACACAAGCACCAGATAGACCGCCCAGCGGACGGGGAAGACGCAGCTTTGCACCCGTGCCGCCACGTCGTGCCCGTGATATTGCGCCAGATCCACCGCAAACAGCACCGCGAGCGAGCCGAGCAGCAGCAGCTCCGTCTGCAGGCCGAGGCCGGCCAGCATCGGCGCCAGGGCGGAAGCGTTGAACGCGCCGAAAATGCGGTCGAAGATGGCGAACGCTTCCGGCAGCGTCTGCGCGCGGAAGAACACCCACAGGCAGCAGACGGCGCAGAACGTCACCAGCCGCCCCAGCCATTGCACCCAGCACGCTCCGTCGGGGATTTTCAGCGCCCTGCGCAGTTTTTCCCGC
>DVLH01000162.1 GCA_018715585.1 Candidatus Aphodomonas merdavium | reverse complement strand
GTTCGATAGCCGTCGTATCTTCCTTGGAGAGGATACCCGTTTGCCCCAACATCTGCGCATGCGCCAGCGAGCCAAGGATATCCTGGCGGTACATCCGCTGGTCAAAGCGGATGGAGGCGTTAAAATCGTCCGCCGCACGGTTGAGCGCCGCCTGCGTGCGGCCGGCCCAGAGTTTGTCCATGATGCATCCCCCTTTTAGCAAAAGAGCCGGATTTCCCGCAAGGGGAAAACCGGCTTTTGGTATTCGCGTTTTATTTCTCCGTTTCCTGCTGCATGCTTGCGCGCACGGCAATGGGCAGGCCAAAGAGGGTGATAAACCCTGCGGCGTTCTTCTGATCGTAGGCGTGCTGGTCGTCGCCGAAGGATGCGATGCGCTCGGAGTAGAGCGAATACGGCGAGGTGACGCCCGCGTTGATGATGTTGCCCTTGTAGAGCTTGAGCTTGACGCTGCCGCTGACCGTCTGCTGCGTGACGTTGACAAACGCATCCAGCGCCTCGCGCAGCGGCGTAAACCACTGGCCGAAATAGACCAGCTCGGCATAGCGTTCGGCCACAATCGCCTTGTAATGCTGCGTGTCGCGGTCGAGCGTGATGGTCTCCAGCACGCGATGCGCGTGGTAGAGGATGGCTCCGCCGGGATTCTCGTACACGCCGCGGCTCTTCATGCCCACCAGGCGGTTTTCCACCATGTCGTCGATGCCCACGCCGTTCGCCCCGCCGATTTTGTTGAGCGCCTTGATCAGGCTGACGCCGTCCATTGCCTTGCCGTCGAGCGAGACGGGAACGCCCTTTTCAAAGCCGATGGTGACATAGGCGGGCGTATCCGGCGCCTGCTCGGGGGCCACGCACATCTCCAGGAAGCCGGGCTTTGTATATTGCGGCTCGTTGGAAGGATCTTCCAGGTCCAGCCCCTCATGGCTGAGATGCCAGAGGTTTTTATCCTTGGAGTAGTTCGTCTCGCGGCTGATGCGCAGCGGGATGTTGTGCGCCTGCGCGTAGTCGATTTCCTCGTCGCGGCTGACGATGTCCCACTCGCGCCAAGGGGCGATCACGGGCATATCGGGCGCAAACGCCTTAATCGACAGTTCAAAGCGGACCTGGTCGTTGCCCTTGCCCGTGCAGCCATGCGCGATGGCGTCGGCGCCTTCGGCTTTGGCAATTTCGACGATGCGTTTGGCAATGACGGGGCGGGCAAAGGAGGTGCCCAACAGGTAGAGCTGCTCATACTTGGCGCCTGCTTTGAGCGTGGGGAAGATGTAATCCTCGACGAACTCCTTTTGCAGGTCCTCAATGTAGAGCTTGGAGGCGCCCGTCTTGAGGGCCTTTTCTTCCAGCCCGTCAAGCTCGTCGCCCTGGCCGACGTTGGCCGCCACGGCGATGACCTCGCAGTTGTTGTAATGTTCCTTCAGCCACGGGATGATGATGGACGTGTCCAGGCCGCCGGAGTAAGCAAGCACGACTTTTTTGATAGCATTTTTATCCATGGTGGGCATTGAATCCTTTCACAATGGTCGGGCGGCGAAGCGCCGGGCAGAAAACCCGCCGCCCTCTCGGGCGGCGGAGAGAAGGTTGTACAGGGAGATTATTGGAAATATTTGGCGATCAGCTCGTCGTACGTTCCATCCTCGATCACGGCGGCCAGCGCGTCGTTGAGGCTGGCGAGCAGTTCGTCCTGCCCCTTGTTGACGGCGATGCCGTATTCTTCAACCGGCATATCCAGACCCTCGACAATCGTCAATTCGTCGTAGAGCTTGAGGAAGTTCTGCGCGACGGCATCGTCGATGATCATGCAGTCGGCACGGCCATTGACGACATCCAGCGCGGCGTCGGACGAGAATTTATAGACGGTGTCGCTCACATCGCAGCCAAGATCATCGGCTGCCATGAAGTGGCCGGTCGTGCCGTCCTGCACGGCGGCTTTCTTGCCCTGCAGGTCTTCCAGCGTCTTGATGCTGTCGTTGCCCTTGAGGACGACGACGGCCTGCGTCGCGCTGAAGTACGGCTCGGTGAAATCAACCTGCTCCTGACGCTCTTCAGTGATGGTCATGCCGGTGATGAGGCAGTCTACCATATCGCTGCTGAGCGCGCCCAGAAGGCCGTCAAAATACATGTCTTCGATTTCAACTTCCATGCCCATCTTTTCAGCCATGGCATTGATCAAATCGACGTCAAAGCCGGCGATTTCGCCGTTATCGTCCACATACTCAAACGGGGCGAATTCCGCGTTGAGGCCAACGGTCAGCGTCTCGGCGGACGCGGCGCACGCGCACAGGCAGAACACCAGCGAAATAACGATTGCAAAAAACTTTTTCATTTTATTTCCTCCTCATTGATTTGGTGGTTGTTTTTCAGTGAACAAGGGTGAGTATAACGCATCAATATGCATATGTCAAGCGCATAATGCAACTATTTTTGCATAAAACAAACATTTTTAAGAATTTTTTATTTTCCAACGCAGCGAAAACAGGGCGGCTTTTCAGCGAAGGAAAAAAAGGGTACAATGATAAAAAAGAAAGGGCGCAGGAGGAAAGGTATGGCGGATGTCATCATCGTGGGCGCGGGACCGGCAGGGTTGACGGCAGGATTGTACGCGGCTCGCGCAGGGCTGTCGGCCGTGATCTATGAAAAGGAGTTGCCCGGCGGCCAGGCGGGACGGACGGACCAGGTAGAGAACTATCCGGGGTTCCCGCAGGGAATCGGCGGGCCGGAGCTGTGCATGGCGATGGCGGAACAGGCGCAGCGCGCGGGCGCGCGGATTGAATATGCGGGCGTTGAGGAGATCGACTGCGCCGGCAGGCGCGTGCGCACGGCGCAGGGATGGGATTCTGCGCGGCAGCTGATCCTGGCGCTGGGCGCGCGGCCGCGGACGCTTGGCGCGGCGGGCGAAGAACGGCTGACGGGCCGCGGCGTGAGCTATTGCGCCACGTGCGACGGCGCGTTTTACCGGCAAAAGCAGGTGGCCGTCATCGGCGGGGGCAACACGGCGGGCGAAGAGGCGCTGTATCTGGCCAACCTGGGATGCCATGTGCTCCTGGTGCACCGGCGCGACGCGCTGCGGGCCGAGCAGGCCGTGGCGGAACGCGTGCTGCGCGAGGAGCGCATTGAGAAACTGTGGAACAGCGAGGTGGCGGCGTTTGAAGGCGAGCGCGCGCTGGAAGCGATGACGCTCAAGGACGGCAGGCGCGTGGAGGTTGCGGCGGCGTTTGTGGCTGCGGGCCGCCTGCCCGAGACGGAGCTGGTGCGCGGGCAGCTGCGGCTGGACGAACAGGGGTTTATCCTGGCCGGAGAGGATTGCCGCACGGAGCTGCCGGGCGTGTTTGCGGCGGGCGATGCGCGCCGCAAGCGGCTGCGCCAGATCATCACGGCTGCGGCAGACGGGGCGGTGGCAGCGTCGCAGTGCCTATAAAACGCATGTTTTTGGCTGAAATCTCGTGAAAAATAGTGACGGGCGCGGGCGAATATGATAAAATAAAACGGTATTTGTGCGGCCCGGGCAGGGCCCGGGCGTTTTGCGAACGATTTCGGAGGAAAAGCCATGAGAACAATCGGTACAGTTGTGCGCGGCGTGCGCGCGCCCATCTTTCAAGCGGGGGACGATTTGGCGCAAGAGGTGACAAAGGCGGTGCTGGCTGCGTCTGCGGAGGCGAACGCGCCCCTGCGCGACCGCGACGTCATCGCGGTGACGGAGTCGGTGCTGGCGCGCACGCAGGGCAACTACGCTACGCTTTCGCAGATTGCAGCGGATGTGCGCGCGAAAATCCCGCAGGGCCCGGACGGACGGCGCACGGCGGCGATCGTGTTCCCCATTTTGAGCCGCAACCGCTTTTCGCTGCTGCTCAAAGGAATTGCCATGGGCGTGGATAAGCTCTACATTGTGCTCAAATACCCCAGCGACGAGGTGGGGAACGAGCTGATTAGCCTGGATAAACTCGAGGAAAAGGGCGTGGATCCCTATCGCGACGTGCTGACGCAGCAGCGCTACCGCGAACTGTTCGGGGAAAAGGTGACGCATCCTTTCACCGGCGTGGACTATGTGCAGCTTTACAACGAGACGGCACCCGGCAGCGAGATCATCCTGGCGAACGATCCGCGCGCGGCGCTTCAGTACACGGATAACGTAATCGCCTGCGACATCCATACCCGCAACCGCACCGTGCGCTGCCTGAAGGCGGCCGGCGCGCGCACGGCCCTTTCGCTGTGCGACCTGCTCAACGCCCCCGTGGACGGCAGCGGGTATAACCCGGATTACGGCCTGTATGGTTCCAACCTGGCGACGGAGGATTCCGTCAAGCTTTTCCCGCGCGATTGCGGCGCGTTTGTGGAAAAGCTCGCCGCGGCGCTGCGCGAAAAGAGCGGCAAGCAGGTGGAAGTGATGGTCTACGGTGACGGCGCGTTCAAGGATCCCGTCGGCGGCATTTGGGAGCTGGCGGACCCGGTCGTGTCCCCGGCGTATACCGAGGGGCTTTCCGGCCAGCCCAACGAGATCAAGCTCAAATATCTGGCCGATACCAAGCTGCGCGGCGAAAGCCGCGAGCAGGCTGCGGAAGACGCTCGCGCCGCCATCCGCGCCAAAGCCGCCTGCCTGACGGGCCAGATGGCGTCCCAGGGCACGACGCCCCGCCGCCTGACGGACCTGCTCGGCTCGCTGTGCGATTTGACGAGCGGCTCCGGCGATAAGGGCACGCCCATCGTCTGGATTCAGGGCTATTTTGACACATACGCTGCGGAATAAGAAGGTCGGCGCTGAAAACGCCGCAAAACCGGCATGCAAACAAAAATCGCTTCGACAAGGGAATCTTGGGAAGCGATTTTTTGCGCTCATTCCGGGCTGTGAAACCATTGGCGGTGAAGCGCCCCGGAAAGATCCGGCTTAGGCGGGGCGGCAAACCGTGCGCGCCTTTTCCGCCGGAGCGCAGCCGGCCTTTCCGGCGCGGCTCCCGGCAGGGCCGGAGGAGCAGCATGCCGGGAAGCCCATAGAGGGGGCTTTGAGGCCGCTGCTCCGAAGGAAATCAGGACCGAGCGATATTCGCTCGATTGACGCCTCTGCGCGCTTTCCTGCCGTGCCGTTGGCACAACAGGAAGAGCGCGCGCTTTGCTGCAAAAGGCTGCTGCAAACAAGCGCAAACCCCCGGCAACGCCGGGGGTTTGCAAGGCTGCGGGGGATTATTTGCTCAGCGCGTAAAGCGCGGCGTTTTCGCCGGCGATCTTGCCCCAGACAATGGTGGAGGTGTTCGCCAGGCCGCCGATGTTGGCGCTGCCGCCGATGTTGGCGCCGCCGGCCAGCTCGCCGCATTCATACAGGCCCGGGATGGGCTCGTTGTCCGCATTGAGCACCTGGGCGTCGGCGTTCATGAGCGGGCCGCCCTTGGTGAGCATGACGTACGGGCAGGTCTTGACGGCGTAGAACGGGCCGTCTTCCAGCTTGGCCATGGTTGTGGTGTCGCGGCCGAAGTCCGCGTCCTCGCCGGCGTCGATGTAGCTGTTGACCTTTTCGGCCGTGGCAAGCAGGCCTTCCGCGTCGATGCCGGCGTTCGCCGCCAGCTCCTCGAGCGTTTCGCCGCTGTAAATGCAGTTGCCTTCCGCCAGCAGCTCGTCAAAGTACGCCCAGTCCTCGTCGTTTTTGAGCACGGATTCCTGCGTGTCGCGCACGCTCTGCGGGAAGACGATGTAGACCAGGTTGTGCTCCGCGTCGGAGTAGGCGGCCTTGCGCTCGCTGTCGAGGCTGCCGATTTCCTTGACGAGGCGCTCGCCGTTGACATCCACCCAGATGGTGTTGTTGTAATCGGTGATCTGCGCGCTGCACGTCAGGTCGAAACCGTCCACTGGAACGCCGCCGGGATACGCGGGCAGGTAGTCCATGTTGTTGAAGGTTGCACCCGCCTTTTCGGCAAAGACATAGCCGTCGCCGGTGACGAAGGAGGGGGCCATCGTGAGGACGTTTTCAAAGTTGTAGCGGTGGATCAGCTCCTCGTTGTGGCCGTAGCCGCCCGTGGCGAGGATGATGGCGTCGGCGCGATATTCGGTCGCCTCTTCGTTGTCGATCACGACACCGACGACGGCGCCATCCTCCAGGATGATATCGTCCACGCGCGTGTTGAGCAGCACGCAGACGTTTCCGTCTTCGATGTAGGTGTTCAGCACGCCCTTGACGGCTTCGGCAATGGCGTTGCCGCCGCCCTGTACGCGGTATTCGCGGGGAACGTTAAAGGCGTCGTACGTGGAGGACATATGCGGCTGGCGGTCGCCAAAGTCCACGCCGAGCGAGTCAAGCCAATCAACGGCCGCGGCAGCGTTTTCGGTGTGCTTTTTCGTCAGCTCCGGCACGTTGGTGCCGCCGCCCATGCGCTCGATGTCCGCGGCAAAGTTTTCGGGGGAATCTTCCACGCCGGCGTCAATCTGCATCTGCGCGCCGGCTGCGGAGGTGGTGCCGCCCGCATAGCGGATGGAACCGCCCATCGCGTCGTTTTGTTCGATCAAGTAAACCTTTGCACCGGCTTCGGCCGCGGCGATGGCGGCATTCATGCCGGAGGAACCCGCGCCCACGATGATCACGTCCGGATCGTCGAACGTGGGCACTGCGGCCTCTTCGGAAACCTCGACTGCCACCAGATCCTCGGGAGCGAGGCCGGCCTGCGCGAGGGCGTCGGCGGCTGCGGCCAGCACCGCCTCGGAGCTGATGGTGGCGCCGGAAACGCCATCAACCGTGACGGAGTTTGCGGCCACCATCTTTTCGGGCAGCTGTTCGATGGCGTTGGAACCGATGCCGGCCGTCTCGGACGCGCCTTCGGCCGCCGCGGCTACGATTTTGCCGTCTTCTATCGTCAGCGTGACGCTGACCGTGCCGCCAAATCCATCGGCGGTGGCGGTGTATTCTTCCGCCATCGCGGGCGCTGCCAGCAGCGCGGCGCACAGCAGGCAACAAACGAGCATGCATAGCTTCTTTTTCATAGAAAAACTCCTTTCTGTTTGCATTTGACTGCTCGGGCGGGCACGCCGCGGGGCGCCCCACTCTGCGTTTGAGTGTAAAGGTTCAAGGTATATGCGTGTCAAGCGGCGGGAAAGAAAATGAACCCGTAGCTGATGATTTTTTCGCGTTGTTTGCAATTGCACAGCGTTTGAATCTGGATGTCGTGCGCAGGCTGCCCGTATTTGCAAACCAGGGTGCGCAGGGCAGGGAGCGCGGCGCTAAAGAGCGGCGTTTCCTGCGGATACCAGCAAAGGGCCTGCTGCACGCAGCGCAGCGCCGGCAGCGTAAAGCAGCGCGCCCCCGGTTGGATGCCGATCAGCTTCGCTGCCTTTTCTTCCATGGCGAAGCCGTAAAAATAGCGCGTCAAGTCCGGGCTGATAAAAAGCGTCCATTGCGCCAACGGCATCCATTGCACCCAGTCTGCCAGGAGGGAAAGCTCCTCCGGCGCAAGCTGCCGCTCTTCTCCCGTGACGTTTACGCACAGCATGGGTTCCACACAGACGGCTTCTTTGGTTTGGTCACGCGCGCGGATATCGGCGCAAAGCGCCTTCATTTTTTGCGCAAAGAGCATTTTTAAAGTTGCTTCCTTTTCCAGTGCGTGCGCTTGGTCGTGCAGCATGGCGGCGACAGTGTCCGGGTTTTGGCTGTTCAGCGCTTTGGAAGCGCGTGCGAGCGTGAAGCCGCAGTTGCGGTATTTTCGGATGCTCATCAGCTCGTCAACGCCTGCATGGGAGTAGCGCCTGTACCCTTCGCCGGCCGCGCGGGTGCCGGCGTCAATGCCATAGCGCTCATAAAACCGCAGGGTCTGCGGAGAAATCCCTAACATTGCGGCTACCTGTTTAATGGAATAGCTCATCTCAACCTCCTTTTTTTGTTGTTGAGCAGAGTATAGCATAAAAGTGTTTTTTGGGTAACGATGAATTTTGCGGGCATGTTCAAAGCGGCGGCATCATAAGTTTCTTGGGAAAAGGAGTGATTCGATGCGCATTAAGACCGTGAAGCTCAAGCTACGGCGCGAGCACCTGGAGCGCCTGATGATCGGAGGCGCGGCTGCGCTCGTGCTCTTTCTGGCGGCGCGGGGTTCGCAAGTGCCGATGGTGGAGGTGCCCTATCCCGAGACGACCGAAGAGGTAAATACGATCGCCCAAACGCAGACGCCGACGCAGCGCACGACGATTTTTTACAAGGACGGGAACGGGTATCTCGTTCCGGTAACGATGGAAGTGCCGCAGCAGGAAGGCATCGCCAAAGCGACGCTTAGCCTGTTGACAAGCAGCCCCGTCAACGACATCGAGGCGGCGTCGCTGGGGCTTTTGACGGTGGCGCCTGCCGGGACGACGTATGAGCTGGACATTGCCGACGGGCGTGCGCGTGTCAACCTCAGCGCCGAAGCGCTCAACACGGCGGATGCCGCCGCGGAGGCCGCGATGGTGGATGCCATTGTGCAGACGCTGACCAGCTTTGATACGGTGGAAACGGTGGAGTTTCTCATCGACGGGCAGACCCGTGAGACGTTGACGCACGGCACGCCCGTGAGCGGCAGCTTCACCGGCGGAAGCGTTAACCTCGAGAGCGTAGACGCGTCGGCCAGCCTGTCGGGCGCGGAGACGGTCACGCTGTACTTCCCGGACGAAGGTGGACGGCTGCTCGTGCCCGTCACCCGCACGGTCTGGGGAGAGGCCGACCTGGGCACGGCCGTTTTTGAACTGCTTAAAGGCCCGAAAGAGGATAGCGGCCTGGAGCGCGCGCTGCCCGAGGATTGCGCGCTGATTGACGTTTCCGTCAAGGACGGCGCGGCCGTGATCAACCTATCCAAGGAGTTTGAACAGGTGCTTTCGCAATCGGACGGCGGCAAGCGCGCGCTGCGTGCGATGATGCTCACCTGCACGCGCTTCCCGGGCGTGGAGCGCGTGGAGATCCTGCTCGAAGGCCAGCCGTACACCGTCGAAGGGATGGAATCAAAGCCGACGTTTGTCAACAGCGCGACGGAAATCGAGGCGTGGTTTCCCGGCGTGATGGAGTTTGAATAGCGGTGGGGCGCGTCATAGCCTAGCGCTCCTTTTCGCGGCCGCGCCGGGCGCGCGGCCGCAGGCATGGCGTGCTTTACGCGGCGCGCGTGGTTATGCTATACTGGAGCGGACAAAAGCAAAGGGGTTTTGAACCATGCGCAAGATTGCAATAAAACGGGATTATCTTCGCGCGCCCTCCTGCCTGATAACGTGCGGCGGCACCCGTGTGCTGTGCACGGCGACGGTGGCGGAGGGCGTGCCGCCGTTTCTAAAAGGAAAAGGGCAGGGCTGGCTCACGGCGGAATATGCCATGCTGCCCGCTTCCACGGGCAACAGCCGCAAAAGCCGCGACGGGCTGAAGAAGGACGGCCGCGGGGTAGAGATTTCGCGGCTTATCGGCCGTTCGCTGCGCCAGGCGGTTGATTTAACGCGCCTGGGCGAGCGGACGGTCACCATCGACTGCGACGTGTTGGAGGCGGACGGCGGCACGCGCTGCGCGTCCATCACGGGCGGGTTTGTAGCGCTTTGCGTGGCGGTGGACAGGCTCAT
>DVLH01000161.1 GCA_018715585.1 Candidatus Aphodomonas merdavium | reverse complement strand
TCCTGCGCGGCGTGGACGCTGCCGCCGTCTACCACAACGCCTCCACACGCTTTACAGACGGCGGGGAATTTGGGCTGGGCGCGGAAATCGGCACTTCCACGCAGAAGCTGCATGCACGCGGCCCGCTAGGCCTGCGCGAACTGACGAGCATGAAATATATTCTACATGGAAATGGACAGGTGAGATAAATGATTTACGGTTTCCTTGGGCTTGGCAACATGGCCAGCGCCATTCTTAAAGGCATGGTGGAAAGCGGCAACTTTACAAACGACGTCCTGCTCGGCTTTGACGTGGACGGAGGCAAGATTGCCGCCGCCCAGGCCGCCTTTTCCCTCTCCCCCGCCTCCAGCGAGGCCGACGTGGCTGCGCGCGCAGACGTGTTGCTGCTGGCCGTCAAGCCGCAGACGCTGCCGCAGGCGCTGCCGCTCGTCGCCGCCGCGCTGCGCCCCGGAACGGTCGTCGCCACCATCGCGGCGGGCAAGGATCTTGCCTTTTACGGCGCGCTGCTTCCCGCCGGGACGCCCGTTGTGCGCCTGATGCCCAACATCAACGCCAAAGTGAAAGCGGCAACGGTAGCCGTCTGTCCCAACGAGCACGTTACGCCGGATGGGCTGGAAGCCGTCTGCGCCATGTTCCGCGCAATCGGCAGCGTTATCCCGCTTCCCGAGGAGAATTTCCCCATTTTCAGCGCCGTGGCGGGCTCTTCCATCGCGTTTGTTTATCTCTACATCGCCGCGCTCATCAACGCCTGCACGAGCGCCGGCCTCACCGGCGAACAGGCGCGCAAAATCGCTGCAAGCTCCGTGCTCGGCAGCGCCCAGCTCGTCCTCTCCTGCGAAGAAGACCCGCGCGATTTGGCGCGCCAGGTCTGCTCCCCCGGTGGGACGACGATCGAAGGCGTTGCCGTTATGCAAAAGCACGGCTTTGAACAGACCGTGCGTGAGGCAATCGACGCAATCGTCCGCAAGGACGAAATACTGCGCCGGGGATAACCTCCTCCAGGTACAGCAGAAAAAGAGCGGTGGTGCACGGCTTTTCCGCTTTCGGCCGCACGAACACGCTTGATCCATTTTTCGATGCGAAAAGCTTCCTGCTTTTCGCATTTTTTCTGCAATTGCCCGCGCCAACGGCTTTTATTTTGCCCGGCTTTTATGCATTCCCTCCCAAAAAGCGCGGCCGCTCCTCTCTGCCCGGACCGCTTTCCAACAAATCCGGCACGGTGCCGGCGTTCGGAAGCGGATGCTTTTTGCTTCGTGCCCATGCCGAAAGCATGATGCGCTCGCGCCCACACTGTTTTGCCCGCCGCCTTTGCTTTCAGCGGATTGCTCCACGTTTGTTTTCGGCACGTCATCGCTTGCCGTTACACGCCCTGCAATCCGCTCGTGGTTCCCGCTCCCAGCGCCAGCAGCCGTTTTCTCTTGCAGTGCCCGTCGTTCCTATCGCCAGCAATGCGAAAAAGCGTGCCGGCGTTCTCGGCCGGCACGCATACAAATCCGAATCGGGGCAAAAAGAACAATCCGCGCTTACGCCTGCAGCTCCACCGCCGCTTTCTCCGCCGTCAGCGCCTGCTGGAACCGCTCCGTATAGGCCTGGAAGCCTGCGACATCCTCCGGTTGCGGCGCTTGCAGCGTGCTTGCCGCGTCGGCAAAGACGCAGTTTTGCAAATATTCCTCCAAAGTTTGTCCTGCCTGTTTGCGCACGCAGAACGCCGCCAGCAGCGCCATGCCCCAAGGGCCGCCCTCGCCTGCCGTTTCCATGACGGCGATGGGCGTGTTCAGCGCGGCAGCAAGCAGCCGCTGCCCAACCACAGGCGTTTTAAAATAACCGCCATGCCCCGTCAGGGAATCGATTCGGACATGCTCGGCGTCCAAAATGCGCATGCCGATCTTCAGCCCCGCCATCGCCCCGCAGACGAGCGAGCGGGAGAAGTTGGCAAACGTCATGCGCGCCTGCGGCGTGCGCACCACCATGGGCCGTCCTTCCTCAAGATCGACGATCGGTTCGCCCGAGAGCATCGGCAGGTTCACAACACCGCCGCAATCCGGCTCGCCCTCCAGCGCGGCGTTAAACACCGCCGTGAAAATGTCGTTCATGGACACGTCCAGCTTGGCGGCCTGCGCAAACCCCTTGAGCACGCCGGCCCAGGCGTTGATGTCCGACGTGCAGTTATTGCAGTGCACCATGGCGACGGGCTTGCCGCTGGGCGTCGTCACCATGTCAATTTCCGGATAGACGCGGCTGAGCGGTTTTTCCAACACCACCATGGCAAACGCGCTCGTGCCGGCTGAAACGTTGCCCGTGCACACGGCGACGGAGTTCGTCGCCACCATGCCGGTGGCCGCGTCGCCCTCCGGCGGGCAGGCGGCCGCGCCCGGCAGCAGCTCGCCGCTCGGGTCCAGCAGCAGCGCGCCTTGCGGCGTAATGGTTCCGGCATCAGCGCCTGCCGGCAGCACCTGCGGCAGCACGTCGCGCAAGCGCCAGGCATATCCGTGCGCAGCGATCTTCTCCTGGACAAGCGCAAGCATACGCTCGTCATAATCCCCCGTCACGCTGTCAATCGGGAACATCCCAGAGGCCTCGCAGACACCTACAACATTGCGACCCGTCAATTGATGGTGAATATAACCCGCCAGCGTCGTCAGTTGCGCAAGGCGGGAAAGATGCGCTTCCCCGTTGAGAATGGCCTGATACAGGTGCGCGATGCTCCAGCGCTGCGGGATTTGGAAATTGATCAGCTCCGTCAGCTCCTGCGCAGCCGCGCCAGTCATTGTGTTGCGCCACGTGCGGAACGGCGCCAGCTGTTTCCCTTCTGCATCAAACGGAAGATAGCCGTGCATCATGCCCGAAACGCCAAACCCTGCAAGCTTTGTCAGCTTTACACCATAGCGCGCAAGAACGTCTTTTTTTAAAGCAGCGTATGCCTGCTGAAGCCCTGTCCACGCATCTTCTAGGCTATATGTCCACACGCCGTTTTCCAGCCTATTTTCCCACGTATAATCCCCCGACGCCAGCGGCGCGTGATCCTCGCCAATCAGTACGGCTTTGATGCGCGTAGAGCCAAGCTCAACGCCTAAAACCCCCTGCCCTTCCTGCAACCGTTGCGCGATGGTTTCCCGGTTCATTCCTGTCCCTCCTCGCTTTTGCGATGTTTTTTTCTTTTTCTTTGCGCGCTGCGCGCAAGCGCTTTCAAACAGCCCGAGCGAAAATCCGCCCGTTCCGGCATGCGCATCCAGCCGCAATCAACCCGGCACGGCAAGCACGCAAAACCGCACGCCGCTTTGCCCGGCCTGCCTGCGGCAGGCGGACGTTTTCAAAACGATTGCGTATCTTTTTCGCTATTGCTCTGCGTTTTCCTGCCGGGCAAAAAAACCGCCATTCCCAGGCAACGCTTTTCAGGCTGGCAAAAACAGCCCCGCAGTGCTACAATAGCACTTAAGCAAGAACAGAACATCATCAAAGAGGTGATCCGTATGGAGAAAAAACTTGTCGCTTATTTTTCCGCGAGCGGCGTTACGGCCAAAGTCGCCGCTTCCCTGGCGCAGCTCGCCGGCGCAGACCTATACGAAATCCGCCCCCAGACGCCCTACACGCCGGAGGACCTTGACTGGCGCAACAAGCGCTCGCGCAGCTCGCTCGAGATGAGCGACCCCGCTTCCCGTCCGCCAATCGAAGGCCGCCTGGAATCGATGCAGGAATACGGCGTTATTTTCCTCGGTTTCCCCATCTGGTGGTACGTCGCTCCGACGATCATCAACACGTTCCTGGAAAGCTACGACCTTTCCGGCAAGACGATCGTGCCCTTTGCCACATCCGGCAGCAGCGGCATGGGCGAAACGAACGCGCATTTGCAGCCAAGCTGCCCACACAGCAAATTGCTGCCGGGCAAGCGCTTCAGCGCTTCCCCAACGAGCCAAGAAATCAGCGCTTGGCTGAAGAGCCTTGCGCTGTAAGCATCGGGTTTTCTAAAACGTCCCCGCGCCGCGCCGAAGCGGCGCGGGGATTTTCGCAAATGCCCAGCACACAAAAGAGGCCACGGCCATCCGGCCAAGACGCGCCAAACAAGGTCAGTGGCGCCAAAACCGTCTGTGCTAAGCAGCCTGCCCACGGTCTAAACGAACCCATCTCAAGGGAAAGCGCGCTTGACATTTGATGAAAACCCGGTATAATAGCGATATGGAAAGTTTGCTTTCCGTATAAGGAGGGATGATGTGAACC
>DVLH01000022.1 GCA_018715585.1 Candidatus Aphodomonas merdavium | reverse complement strand
AAAGCAAACCATTTCCGGTGGCAATGGCAAGAGGGTTCCACCTGTTCCCATTCCGAACACAGCAGTTAAGCCTCTTAGCGCCGAAGGTACTTGGCTGGACACGGCCCGGGAGATTAGGTCGCTGCCGGAATTTATTCCTCAGTAGCTCAATGGCAGAGCATTCGGCTGTTAACCGAAGGGTTGTAGGTTCGAGTCCTACCTGGGGAGCTGTAAACCGTGTTTTAGCAATAAAGCACGGTTTCTTTTTTTGTCGGGGAAAACTTCTGCCGCAAGCTGCCTTTTTCGGTTGTTTTCTATGGAAGTGGATTCAGGACGCTTTGCCCCGCTTGTTTGATGGCTGTCCTATCATGATCTAGCATGTTTTGCGCTGCTCGTATTTTGCTTTTTGGATGCCTGCTCTGCGTTCTCGATGTCACCCGGCAAAACGTTCCGTGTGCGCATGAGGCAATGGGTGGAACAAACCGCGTGCAAAGCAAGCGCCGTGTGCGGTTGAGAGCGCTTGGCGCGTAAAAAAGGATGGGAGAACATGGATATCTTTCAAGTGCGGCAAAGCGAAAAGCGCCTATACCGGGAGCTGCTGCTGCAAGGCGACGAGCAGTGGAACATGGTAGAAGCGTACTTGGACCGCGGGACAATGTTCGCACTGCGCGACGGGGAGGTTTGCGCTGTGTGCGTTGTGACGGAGGAAGCGCACGATTGGATTGAAATAAAGAATCTTGCTGTGGCTAGCACGGTCCGTCGCAAGGGTTACGGCAGGCGTCTGGTGGCGTTTGTGGCGGAACGCTGGCGCAGACCGGGGGCGTTTCTCTATGCCGGGACGGGCGAAAGCCGGGCGACGCTGTCGTTCTACGAGGCTTGCGGCTTCCGGCGGTCGCATACAATACCCCGTTTTTTTATCGATCATTATGATCATCCGATCTTTGAGGAAGGCAAGCAGCTCATTGATATGGTCTATTTGAGAATGCCGCTGGATGCGCCCGGCGCTGCACCTTAACTGCTGGTTATGCAAAGCTGCGTTTCGGTTTCCTGTGCCTCGCTTGCCGTAAATAGCGCCGGAGGGTATACTGACATTGGACCGGCCGGTGACACCAAGCGGAAAGAGGCGAAAGCTATGAAGGGAATGGGGTCGCGCATTGCTGCGCTGCGCAAGCAAAAAGGGATGACGCAGGAACGTCTGGCCGAAGCGGTCGGCGTTTCCGCGCCTGCCGTGAGCAAATGGGAAACCGAGAACTCCTATCCGGACATCGCGCTGCTGTGCCCGCTGGCGCGAGCGCTGGGCACGGATGTGAACGGCCTGTTGCAGTTTCGGGAGCAGATGGAAGCGGACAGGCTTCAGGAGGAAATTAAAACGGTGGCAGAAACAGCGCGCAAGGAAGGCGTTTCCCAGGCGCTGGAGCGCCTTTCGGAGCTGTTGCGCGAGTATCCGTCCGACTGCGCGCTGCAGTTTCAGGCGGCTGCCATGCTGCTGTCACTGGAAATGTTCCACTGCCAGGAAAATTCCGCCCTGCGGGAACAGATTCGGGAAAAGCGCAGAGCACTGCTAGAGAAAGTCCGCAGCGACGCTACGCCGGCCTATCGGCAGCAGGCCGTCACGATGCTGGCGGCGGACGCCATGGGCGACGGAAGGCTGGACGAGGCGGAAAAGCTGCTCAAGGAGCTTCCGGACCAGGTGGAGGACACCACGCTGCTGTGGGCGCAGCTCTACACAAAGCGCGCCCAGCGGGAGAAAGCGCAGGAAATGCTGGAAAAGAAGCTCTTTTTGCACATTCGACAGGCGGAGAATTGTTTGATCATGCTGCTTTACGGTCTCGGCGCGTCGGAAAAGGAACGCGCGCTCACGCTTTGCGAGCGGTATCGCGGCCTGGAAGAGATGTTCCATGTGGCGATGGGGATGGAAAACGGGGCTTTGATGGAGACCTACCTGCGCTTTGGAGAGAAGGAGAAGGCGATGGCATGCCTGACGCGCCTTGCGCAGGCGATGGCCGATCCTCCGGCCACGCCGGATCCTGCAATCTTTCCGACGATGCAGGCCCTGCAAAAGCCGGTGGCTACCCTGAATGAGCTGCGCCGGGCGGTGTATCAGGCGCTGCAAACGGATGAAGCGTTCGAGCCCTATCGGGATGACCCGGCATACCGCGAGGCGCTGGAGCGGCTTCGGCCAGACCCATAACGTGCATTCGTTCCTTCCGTCCGGCAATCGGAAAACGCTTTGCGCTTGGGTGCGAGAGGAAACAGGCATAAAGAAGCGGATGGCGCGGCAACGGCTGCGCGCCATCCGTTTTTTATCTGGCAAGCGGGAAACGGCTTTGCACTTCCTGCTTTCCGTCCGGAGCGCGAGAGGAAGCAGGCACAGGAAGCGGCGCGGCAGATGCATGCGCAGGCTGTTTTTGATCGCTGTCGTACTTGCCCCGTGCGGATTGCCGGGTTGCTGTTATATCGCGTTAGAAAAGGGCATCTGTGGCGTTCCTGCCGGAAGCCCCGTGGCTTTGCGGCGCTGTTTGCGGCGCGCCTGCCGCGGCCTTTCCGTGTGAGGACAAAACAGGCGTGGCTGTTGCGCGCCTTAAACGGTTTTCGCGTTTGTGGTCATGCCCACGCGGCGGAGCCGCTGCGCTTCCGCCGGGCTTGCAGCCGGCGGAAGGGCACAGGCATTGCGCCTCGTTTTATTTTTCGGCTTGCTTTAGAAGCCGGGGCCCCGACCGCTTTTTCGCCGCCTTCACAACGGTTTTGCCCGCCCGTCCGGTCAAGCCGGCGCTAAACAAATAGCGTTGTGCGGACGGCAAGAAAAACACGCCACCCCTCATGCGCCGCTCCCTCTTTTTCACCGAGCAATGGGCAAAACATAGCGGGCGCTACCCGCGGCGCGTGGGGATTTTCAGCCGGAAAAGATAGACGAGCACGAACTTGCCCCAGGCGAGCACTTCGCGGCCCCAGTTCTTTGGCAAATAGGCCAGCCGGGAGCGGCTGCCTGCGCCGCCCACAGGGGGCAGCTTTTCCATTTTGCAAATGGCCAGCGCGCGCGGCAGGTGATAATCGCTCGTGATGAGAAACGGGCGGCTGAGGCCCATTTGGCGCAAGAGCGCCCGCGCGTTGCGGATGTTTTCCACGGTGTCGTAGCTTTCCACCTCTGCGATGGCCTGCCGGGCAGGGACGCCGAGCGCCACCAGATAGCGGGCCATAAACGCGCCTTCCGCTTCCGGCTCGTTGCGGCCTTTTGCGCCGCAGCAGAGGATGGGCACGGGCCGCTTTTGCCATGTTTCAAACGCCAGCACGAGGCGGCGGCGCAGCGTTTCGGACGGCGTGCCGTCCGGGCGCAGTTGGGCTCCGAGGACAATGATGGCGTCGAATGGTTTTTTCTTCATGCGCGTTCCTTATTCGTCAAAAGGGGGAAAAGTGGCATCTTCCTTGAGCACGCCGTTCTTTTTGCTGCGGCGCGTTCTGGCACCGTCTGCCGCTTGGCGCTGGAAATCGCTGTCGATTTTCAGCTTTGCCTCTTCCAAATCCGTCCAGCGCCGCATGCTGAACGTTCTCCCGTCTGAGACGATGATATGATCGATCAGCGGAATATCGACCGCTTCCAGTGCGGCACGCAGCGATTGCGTAATTTCGATGTCGGCCTGCGACGGCTTGGAGACGTTGCTGGGATGGTTATGGACGGCCAGCACGGAATAGGCGCGGTGGCGCAGCGCCGTTTCCACAACGACCCGCGCGTGAACGCTCACCATATCGATGGTGCCCGTAAAGAGGGGGACGGCGCGCAAGACGCGCCATTGCGCGTCCAGGCACAGCAGGTAAAACGTCTCCTTGCCCGGCTCAAAGGGGAGGTGCAGGCAATAATCGCGCAGATCCTGGTTTGTACGCAGCAGCGGGAGATTGCCAGGTTTGCTGCGCAGCGCAAGGTTTGCCAGCGGCTTCACAAGCGAAAGCAGTACGGCAGCGTGCCTGCCAATGCCTTCAACCTGCATGAGCTCCTCCGGGCATGCGCTCAACACCCCCTGCAGGGAGCCGAACCGCTTGAGCAGCCGGTGCGCCAGCAGGTTGGTATCCCGGCGCGGAATGGCATAAAAGAGCAGAAGCTCGAGCGCTTCATGCGGTTGAAACGCCTCGAGCCCCTGCGCCAGATATCGCTGGCGAAGCCGGTTCCTGTGGCCTTGATGGTAATTTTCCGTCTGGTCAGGCATCCGCGACCCCTGCCAGCTTTTGGTAGAGCGAAATATAAGCGTCGGCGGACTTGTTCCAGCTGTAGTCGCC
>DVLH01000160.1 GCA_018715585.1 Candidatus Aphodomonas merdavium | reverse complement strand
GGGCGTAGCGGTCGCCGTCGGGACGGGCGTAGCGGTCGCCGTCGGGATAGGTGTGGCGGTCGCCGTGGGGATAGGTGTGGCGGTTACCGTCGGGGCAGGCGTAGGAAGCGATAATTCTTCCTCGCGCTGGTCGGCGGGAACGGCATCCTCAGCCACATTGCCCACCTCGTCGCACGGGTACCAGGCGTTTTCGCCCCGGTCTTTGCTGCCATAAATGCGGTATTGCGTTTGCCCCTCGGCGTCTTCAAAGGAATAGACGCCGTTTTCCCCGGCGGAATAATAGGCGGGGATTTGCCCCTCCTGCGGGGAAGCGGGCGTGAACCCCTGCACATGGTCGACAAAATCCGTATACGGGTCTACCGGAACGCTAGGGGATAGGAGATTCCCTTGTTCATCGGCAGCGTACCAGGCGCTTTTCTCGCCATCCAGCCGCCCAAAGGCGCGGTATTCTTCCTCGCCGTCGCGGCCCTGGAGGGAATAGACGCCATCATCTTCTTCTTGATAATAGGCAGGTACCTGCTCCGGTTGCTGCGGTGCAAATCCCTCAATGTAGTTAGAAAAATCCTCGGCGGGATCGACCGGCTTTGCGCCGTCGGCGACGGTTCCTTGCGCATCGGAAGGATAGTAGGCGTTTTCGCCGTTGGAAAGATAGCCGTCATGGTCGCCATAGGCGCGGTAGTGGGTTTCGCCTTCTTGGTCGTCAAAGGTGTAAAGCCCTTCCTCCACGCGCTCGTAATAGGAAGGCGCGTCCGGGTCATCCTGAGGGATGAACTGCGGCGCGGGAATGGTGGCCAGGTCCGAGGCGGGCTGCACCGGCAGCGCGTCCCTGGCGACGGCGCCCGTCTCGTCGCTGGGATACCAGGCGGCTTCGCCGCGGTCTTTCGAGCCGTAGGTGCGGTATTGTTCTTCACCCTGTGCGTCTGTGAAGGAATAGACGCCGGGAACGTCGGTCGCTTCATAGTAGCGGGGGACGTCAGCCTGCGCAGGCTCAAAGCCCTCGATATAGTCGGCAAAATCCTGCTCGGGCGTGACCGGCTGCGCCTCCTCCGCTACGGCGCCCGTCTCATCGCACGGATACCAGGCGGGATCCTTGCCGTCCTTAATGCCGTAGGTGCGGTACTGCGTCTGGCCCTGGCGGTCCTCGATGGCATAGAGGCCGTCTTCGGCCGCCTCGTAATAGGCGGGAACCGACTCGGGCGTCACAGCGTCAAATCCTTTAATGTAGGCGTCGAAATCCGCTTCGGGCGTGACGGGTTGTGCGTCCGCGGCCACGGCGCCTGCCTCATCGCACGGGTACCAGGCCGGCTCCTGTCCGTCCATGCGGCCATAGGTACGGTATTGCGCCTGGCCGTCGCGGCCGGTGAAAGTGTAAACACCGTTTTCCTGCGGGGAATAAATCTCGGGGACGTTTTGCGGCTGCGCGGCGCCAAACCCTTCGACATAGCCGGCGAAGTCCGCTTCGGGCGTGACGGGCTGCGCGTCCGCGGCCACGGCGCCCGCCTCATCGCACGGGTACCAGGCGGGGGACTGCCCGTTCATACGGCCGTACGTACGGTAGTACGTTTGGCCGTCCCTGCCGGTGAAGGAATAGACACCGTCTTCCTGCGGCTGATACAGCACAGGCGTCTCTTCCGGCGTCCAGGGCACAAAGCCGGCAACGAAATTGTCATAGTCCTGCATGGGGGTGACGGGCGTTTCATTCATGACGACATTGCCTTCTTCATCCGCGGGGAAGAAGTTGGGGCCCTCGCCATTCATCACGCCGTAAGCGCGGTATTCGTCCGGCGCGGTGGAAATACGCCAAAGCCCGTCTGCAACGGGTTCGTAGAAGGTGGGAACATCGTCCGGGGCTTCTGTGGCGACAAAACCGGGAACGGGCGTGGGGTAGGGGCGCACGCCTTCCTGCATCTGGTAGGTGTAAACCACGCGCAGGCGGAACATATCGTTGACATCCCGGACGATAAAGGAGACGATCATCTCCTCGCTGGCGCGTGGGATCAGCGTATAGGTCGCTTCGGTAGCAAAGCCGTTATAGCCGCCGGCGCTGATGGTCAGCACCCGCTCGCCCTGTTCATAGACGCTCAGCAGGGAGTCGAGCGTTTCGCTGTTTGCCTCCGACTGGCCGCGGATTTCAATGGAGAAAGCGTCGCCCGGTTCGAGGTAGACGGGCATAGCGGTCCATTCATATTGCTGGCGCTGCGCGCGCTCGCTTTTCTCAATCGCAAGGCGTACGGTGGGGTCGCTTTCCCCCTCCTGCGTGATCGTCTCTGCCATGAGCGGATCGCTTAAATCCAACGAAAAACCGGAAGCTTCGTAGGCGGCGGTAAACCCGCCCGTGGCGCGCACCTGGGGTTCTACGTCAATTTGGACGAGCTGCCAGTATACGGGAACAGTGGGCGGTTCGCTCAGCGCGGGCGTGTAGGCGTCCGCCACCGCGGAAGCGGCGCATATGCAGCCACACAGCGCCAAAATAGCGGCTTTGAGCAAAAGCCCGCTGGCATGGTTCAATTTGGCATTTCTCACCGTAGCCCCTCCTCTGACGATAAAAAGCCAATTCTATTTAAGTATTGGTATTATATACCTTTGTAAGCAAAGAAGCAAGAAATTATTTTGACAGTTGCATCCATTTGCAGCCTCATATATAATTTTGCTGTCAAAAAAAACCCGCGCGGCGGTGGCCGGGAATATGCCCGGCATTTGTACCGTTCAATTGCCAGAAGGCCGTGGGGAGAAGGAGGGACAAAGGACATGCGCAGGGAAGACAGACAGGAGGAACGCAGGATGCGCTATGAAGCGCTGGCGGGTGTGATGGAGTTTTTTGGCGTAATTTTAAGCGCACTGCTGATCATTGGGCTGGTGGCGTTTTTGGCGCACCTGGGAAGCTGGCTCGTGGACGACCTGACGCAGTCCTTTGCGGCGCTGCAGCAGGGCGTGACCGAAGCGCTGATCATTCGCTAGTGCGATAAAGGAGCGGGGGAAGATGCTGGTTTCATGGCCGTCGTTAGTGCAGGAAGTCGAAAACTGCCGCAAATGCCGCCTTTGCGAGGGACGGACGCTGCCCGTGCCGGGCGAAGGCAACCTGCATGCGCGGCTGATGTTCATCGGCGAAGGGCCGGGGCGCGACGAAGATTTGACGGGACGGCCGTTTGTGGGGCGCGCCGGGCAGCTGCTGGACAAGATGATCGCCGCCATGGGCCTCTCGCGCGAGGAAGTGTACATCACCAATGTCGTCAAATGCCGTCCGCCGCAAAACCGCGCGCCGGAGGCGGACGAGGCGGCCGCGTGCATGCCGTACCTGCGGGCGCAGGTGGGCTTGATTCGGCCGCAGATCATTGTCTTGCTGGGCGCAAGCGCGCTGGGCGCCGTGCTCGGCCACGAGCACCGCATCACCAAAGAACGGGGGCTGTGGGTGGAACGAAAAGGCGTTGCGTTTATGCCGACGTTCCATCCCGCGGCCCTTTTGCGTGATGAAAGCAAAAAAAGGCTTGTCTGGGAGGACCTAAAAAAAGTGCGCGACCGGCTGCTGGCTTCGGGAGGGCCGTCATGAAGGATACGCTGGAGCAAATCTTCAAAGACTGTCAGGGGCGCTATACGGGAGAGGCGAGGCTTGTGCCGGGCGAAGGAGACCCGCACGCGGCGCTGCTTATCGTGGGCGAGGCGCCGGGCGCGCAGGAGGAGGCGCAGGGCCGCCCGTTCGTGGGGGCCGCCGGCAAAAACCTGTCGCATTTTCTCGCGCTGGCGGGCATGCGGCGCGAGGCACTTTACATCACCAACGCCGTCAAGTTCCGCCCCACGCGCCTGGGCGCTTCCGGGAGGCTTTCCAACAGGACGCCCACGCGCCAGGAGGTCGCATGGTTTGCGCCCTATCTGGCGCGCGAGATCGCGTGCGTGTGCCCGCGCGTGGTGGCGACGCTGGGGAACACGGCGCTTTCTGCGGTGCTGTGCGCCTGCGGCTGTGCAGAGCAATACGCTGCGCTGCGCGTGGGCGACGTGCACGGCCGTCCGTTCCGGCCGGCCGGCGGTTTGCCGTGGCTGTTTCCGCTGTATCATCCCGCGTCGCTGATCTACCGGCGCGCGCTGACGGACGTTTATGAGCAGGACGTCCGTGCATTGGCCGCATTTCTTAAAACCGCCGAAAGCGACAACTAAGCGCGCAAAACGTATCTTTTGCGGCGTGCCCGCTTGCAAGCGGCGGCTGCTATGATACAATTGCTATACCAGGGAAGGAGGAAGGCTATGCTTGAGTTTATCGTATCAAACCTTTCCATCATCATCTGCCTGGCAGCCGGATTGGGTTTGCTCGTTGTGGAAATGTTTGTACCCGGCTTTGGCATACCGGGGATTTCCGGCATTGCGCTGCTGATTGCCAGCGTCGTGCTGATGTGGCTGAAGGCGGGGGCGTTAGCGGCGGTGGGGCTGGTGGTTATCATCATGGCGCTTGCGGCGATCCTGCTTTCCGTCTCGCTCAAGTCGGCGGCGAACGGCCGGCTCAGCCGTTCCCGGTTTATCCTCAAGGACCGCGAGAGCGCCGAGGAAGGCTACACCGCCGCGAGCGATATGAATATCTTCGTTGGTTGTGAAGGCGAGGCGCGCACGGTGCTGCGCCCCAGCGGCATCGTGGAGTTTGACGGCGTGCGGCTCAACGTCGTTTCGGACGGGGAGTTTGTGGCGCAGGGAGCCCGGGTGAAGGTTGTTCGCGTGGATGGAAACCGCATTGTCGTTCACAGCGTCTGACAGGAGCGGTTCGAAGGGGTTTCAAAGAAAGGAAGGGATAGCGTATGGAGTTTATTTCTCTTGCCGTGTTGGTCGTTCTCATTCTGATTCTTCTGATCGTCTTCTTTACGTTCGTGCCCGTTGGGCTGTGGATCTCGGCGCGCGCTTCGGGCGTGCATGTGAGCATCGGCGCGCTCATTGGCATGCGCATTCGCCGCATTACGCCCTCCAAGCTCGTCTACCCGCTTATCAAGGCGACAAAGGCCGGCTTGGACGTGACGCTTTCCAAAATGGAAGCGCACTACCTGGCGGGCGGCAATATCGACCGCGTCATCAACGCGCTCATCGCCGCGCAGCGCGCGGATATCGCGCTGGAGTTTGAGCAGGCGTGCGCCATTGACCTGGCGGGCCGCGACGTGCTGCAGGCCGTGCAGATGAGCGTCAACCCGCGCGTGATTGAAACGCCCGCCGTGGCGGCCATCGCAAAGGACGGCATCGAGCTGCGGGCCAAGGCGCGCGTGACCGTGCGCGCCAACATCGACCGGCTCGTCGGCGGCGCGGGCGAGGAAACGATCATCGCGCGTGTCGGCGAGGGCATCGTCACCACCATCGGCTCGTCGGAAGCGCATACGGCCGTGCTGGAAAACCCGGACAAGATCAGCCAGACGGTGCTGAACAAGGGCCTGGACGCCGGCACCGCGTTTGAAATCCTCTCCATCGATATCGCCGACGTGGACGTGGGCCGCAACGTGGGTGCACAGCTGCAGATGGACCAGGCGGAGGCCGACCGCCGCATCGCCCAGGCGAAGGCGGAAGAGCGCCGCGCCATGGCTGTCGCACAGGAACAGGAAATGAAGGCGAAGGTGCAGGAGATGCGCGCGCTCGTCGTGCAAAGCGAGGCGGAAGTGCCGCACGCCATGGCCGAAGCGCTGCGCAGCGGCAAGCTGGGCGTGATGGATTACTACCGCATGCAGAACACCATCGCCGATACGGGCATGCGCGAAAACATCGGCAAGGCGGCCGCGCCCGCGGAACCCGTGCAGGAGCCGCACGGCGCGCCGAGAAAGAAATAACCCATGGATGCGATTATCATCATCATTGCGGTGCTGTGGGCGGTCTTCGGCGCAAGTTCGAAGAAAAAGAAGCCTGCCGCCGGCGGGAGGCTGCGCGACCTGCGCGGCCAACCCGCCGCGCAGGATGGCCAACCGGCCTCCTCTGCCGAGCGCAGGAGCAAACCCGTAACCGCAGAGGCGCCGCAGCGCCGCAGCGCAGCGCCGGCTACGCCGCCCACACCGCCTACATCGCCCGCGCCGGCCGCGCCGGAACCCGCTCCCGCCGCGCCGGCGGATCTATCGCCCGCGCCGGAGCGCAGGCCGTTTTTCTACACGCAGGCGGACTATGACGGCCGGGCGGACGAATGCCCCGCCTGCACGCCGGAGGAAACGCCCGACGAGGAACGTGAGGCGGCGCTGACGTTCGACTTTAGCGCAAACGAAATTGTGCGCGGGTTTGTGTATAGCGAAATTTTCGGGAACCGTCCCGGCGCGGAGGAAAGAGAATGGACCCCATTCGCACGCTGATTGCCGACGACGACGCGGGCATGTGCCTGCTGATGCGCCGGATGCTGGAAAAAAGCGGAGGCTTCGCGCTCTGCGGCGAGGCGTCGGACGGCGAGGAGCTGCTGGCGCTCTTTGCAGAGCACCGGCCCGCGCTGGTGCTGCTGGATGTGGAAATGCCCAAGGTGACGGGCGTGGAGTGCGCGCGCGTGATGCAGGATATGGACCCGCAGGCGATTCTCGTCTTTGCCACCGCGCACGACCAATACATGGCCGACGCGTTCTCTGTCTATGCGTTCGATTACCTGCTCAAGCCGTTCAAGGCCGAGCGAGCGCTGCAAACGCTTGCGCGCGTCAAGGACGTGCTGCAAACGCGATGGGAGGCGGCGCAGCGGACGAAGCCTGCTGTTTTCCATGCGCAGTCCAGCCGCCTGCTGCTGCGCCACAAGGATGGCGTCAGCGTGCTCAACGCAGAGGATATCCTGCTCATCCAGCGGGAGGACCGAGCGACGGTGATTTACACCGTGGGCGACGGGCGCTACGTCACGGCGGATACGCTGGGCGAGCTGGAAGCACGGCTCGATCCGCAGCAGTTCTTGCGCTGCCACAAAAGCTACATCATCAACCTCTCCCATGTCGATTCCATTTCGCCCTACGGCCGTTGGACGTATGTGGTGAAACTGCGCGGGACAAAGCGCGACGCGCTGATCACGCACGAAAAATACGAAGAGATGGAAAAGCGTTTTGGATAAGCAAGGCCAAAAAGGCCGGGGCGTAAAAGCTGCCGGCCTTTTTGTTTCCCCAAAGCGCGGGGCTTTCAAGCCGTGAGGTTGTTTGGGGGAAAATGCTTTTTGCAAAAGGGGCGTGCGCTTTGGCAACAGAGAATCCCTCGGGGCAGGGAGGGCAATGCGCTTAGAAAAGCGTGAAATGACGGCCAAAGAAAACCGCATCGGGACGCAACCTAACGCGCCGCGGGCGTTTTGTGCTTTGCCATGCGTGGAGCCGGCAAAAACAGGAAGCTTGTGGAAGCGGACAAGCGTGGACGCTAGGTGACGGTAAGGAAGAAGAACGGCCGTTTTAGACAAATAGGCTTCATTCCCCCTTATGAATGCCAATGCAAAGAGGACGAGGTACCTCGTCATTCCGAGGAGGGCCTGCCCGGCAAAGCAGGGGCGTCATTGCCTTTGTTTTTTTCTTGACAGCGCTTTTCCCGGCCCCAGAAAAGAAACCAGTTTGCAAAAAAGGCGCCCGTTGCAAAGCGCTTGGCCGGGCTTTGTGCGGGCGGCACGGCGGTCCAGGCATACGCTTGATGACCCAAGAATTTGGAAAAGAATAGGCAGATAGCATAAATAATGGTTGACGAGATGAACGCAATTTGCTAAAATGTACTGGCTTGATGGCGGATCGTGATCGGATTGTCAAAGAGGACAACCGTTGCGATAGAATGAAAGGAGCGAAGAAGAATGAAGAAAATCCTGGTTTTGGCGCTTGTTGCCGTCATGATGCTCGGCGTGTTCGCCGTTGCGCAGGCGGAAGAGCCTGTAAAGGTCGGCATCTGCATCTATCAGTTCAACGACAACTTCATGACGCTCTATCGCGAAGAGCTGCAGAAATACCTGGAGGAAACCTATGGCGCTGAGGTCACTGTCGTGGACGGCAAGAACGACCAGAACACGCAGACCGACCAGGTGAACAGCTTCATCGCCGAAGGCGTGGACGTGCTCATCGTCAACCTGGTGCAGGCGACTGCCGCCAGCGCCGTGACGGCGCTCGCCCAGGAAGCGGGCATCCCCATCGTCTACATCAACCGTGAACCCTCCGAAGAAGACATGGCCGCGTGGGAAGGCATGATCTGCTACGTCGGCGCGGACGCCCGTCAGTCCGGCAGCATGCAGGGCCAGATCGTCTATGAACTGCCCGACCACGGCGACATCAACGGCAACGGCACCGTCGATTACGTCATGATCCAGGGCGACATGGAGAACGTCGACGCGCAGTACCGCACCGAGTATTCCATCAAATACCTCACCGACAACGGCGTGGAAGTGAACAAGCTCTTTGAGCAGCGCGGCGACTGGATGCAGGAGAACGGCCAGCAGCTGGCGGCCACGGCGCTTGCCCAGTTCGGCACCGAAATCGACGTCATCTTCTGCAACAACGACGCCATGGCGCTGGGCGCCTACCAGGCGATCACCGAAGCCGGTCGCAAGATGAACGAGGACATCTACCTGCTGGGCGTTGACGCGCTGGACGAAGCGGTGGACCTGATCGAAAAGGGCGAGATGACCGGTACGGTCCTCAACGACCACATTGGCCAGTCCCACAAGGCTGCCGACGTCGCCATCCAGGTTGCCAACGGCGAGCCGCTGGATGCCTACTACTGGGTTGACTACCAGATGATTACCGGCGAATAACGGCGTTTGCGAGGGGTGCGCTGCCGCACCCCTCTTTTTCGCATTTTGATGCGGAAAATAATTCTACGGGTTAGAAAAAAGGGGGACGATGCATGGCGGAGTACCGTCTGGAAATGCGGGGCGTTGTCAAAACGTTCCCGGGCGTGCGGGCGCTCGATCATGTAGATTTCAAATTAAAGCCCGGCTCCGTCCACGCGCTGATGGGCGAAAACGGCGCCGGAAAATCTACGCTGATGAAGTGTCTCTTCGGCATCTATAAAATGGATGAGGGAGAGATTCTTTATGAGGGGAAGAAGGTCAAAATAAAAGACCCGCTGATGGCGCTGCAGTTGGGCATCGCCATGGTGCATCAGGAATTGCAGCCGATTGTCGAACGCAGCGTTGCGGAGAATATTTTTGTTGGGCGCTATCCGATGAAAAAAGCGCTGGGATTCATTCCCATCGTTGACCATAAAAAAATGTATGAGGACACCGATAAGCTGCTCAAGCGTGTCCGGATGCATTTTAATCCCGAGCAAAAGCTGGGCTCGCTCAGCGTCTCGCAAATGCAGTCCGTCGAAATTGCCAAAGCTGTCAGCAACGATTGCCGCGTGCTCATCCTGGACGAGCCGACGAGCTCTCTGACGGAGAACGAGGTCGAGGCGCTGTTTCGGATTATCGACGACCTCAAG
Organism: Candidatus Aphodomonas merdavium; assembly: GCA_018715585.1. Lineage (GTDB taxonomy): Bacteria > Bacillota > Clostridia > Christensenellales > Aristaeellaceae > Aphodomonas > Aphodomonas merdavium. Next base: position 3,335 of record DVLH01000160.1, on the reverse strand, counting down.
CGCGAGGGCGTGTCGATCATCTACATCAGCCACAAGATGGACGAGATTTTGCGCATCAGCGACGAAGTGACGATCATGCGCGATGGAAAATATATCGGCACGTGGGACGCCAAAACGCTTACGACCGATACGATCATCACCAACATGGTCGGCCGCAAGCTGGAAAACCTCTATCCGCCGCGCGAGTGTTATGCCACGGACGAGGTTGTGCTTGACGCGCAGGATTTTACGTCGATCAACCCGCGCAGCTTCCGTAATGTCAATTTCCAGCTCCACAAGGGCGAGATCCTGGGCGTGGGCGGCCTGGTAGGCGCGCAGCGCACGGAGCTGATGGAGGGCATTTTCGGCATCCGCGCACATGCAAAGGGACAGCTGCTCTATAAGGGGCATCCGGTAAAGATTTCCCGTCCGCGCGACGCCATCAAGCGCGGCATTGCGCTGCTGACGGAGGACAGGCGCGCTTCCGGCATTCTCGGCGTGCTGTCCGTGTCGGACAACGTCGCCGTGGCCAGCTTGGATAAATATCTCAAATTTGGCATCATGCTGGACGATAACCGCATTGAAGAGCTGGTGCAATCCAACGTTGCCAGGCTTTCCATCAAAACGCCGTCGAGCAAGACGCAGATCCAATCGCTTTCGGGCGGCAACCAGCAAAAGGTGCTCATTTCCCGTTGGCTCGCAAACGATCCGGACGTGTTCATCCTCGATGAACCGACTCGCGGCATTGACGTCGGCGCGAAATATGAAATCTACTGTATCATCGCGGAACTGGCAAAACAGGGCAAGAGCATCATCATGATCTCGTCCGAAATGGGCGAACTCATCGGCATGTCGGACCGCATCATGGTCATGTGCGACGGGCGTGTGACGGGCTTTGTGAGCGGTGAAAAGGCCACACAGGAGAACATCATGGAACTGGCGACCCAGTTCAAGGCGCAGGAGGAAGCATAAAGATGAAGAAGAAAAACGGACATTTGGTAAGATGGAGCATCGTGCTCATTATCGTTGCGGTTTTCCTAACCCTGAGCCTTTCCGACGTTGTGCGCCTGAACCCGCAGCTTGAAGGCGTGTCCGCGGCGAAACTGGCGAGCACAGCCAAGGAGAGCAGCGAAGAGCTCACGCTTGATGTGCTCATCCCCGCAGAGGAAGTGCCTGCCGAACAGGCGCAAGCGCCCGAGACGCCGGAGGAGTTCATCCCTCAAGGCGAGACGGTGACCGTTTCCGATACGGAGTATTACCTGGTGGGCTATGAGGATTTCGTCAGCTACGGCGGGGAGCTTGGCACCGACAAATTTGGCGATCCCAAGACGCTCGAGTTTGAAGGCGCGACGTATGCCGTCGGGACAATCACCGAGACGGAAACGCTCTGGAAAGTGATGAGCACGTGGGAGAAGATCATCTGCACGACGGCCGTGGCGTTTACGCCGTTGCTCATTGCTGGCGCATTGCTGCTTGTCATCGGCATTTTCTGGTCCATTAGCGCCAACAGCAAGGCCGCCGGCATTTCTGCCGGGGAATATCTGAGCCACTATATTTCGCCGAAGATCATCCTCCATTGGATCAGCGATAATGCGATCATCGTGGGCATCGTGCTGCTGGCCGTCGGCGTAAGCATTTTCCGTCCGAACTTCGTTTCCGAGGCCAACTTCAGGAACCTGCTCTCCAACACGGCCGTGCGCTTTATCATCGCCGTGGGTGTGTCGGGCTGCTTGATCACCAAAGGCACCGACCTTTCTGCCGGCCGTATGACCGGCCTTGCGGCGTGCATTTCGGCCATCCTGCTCCAGCGCGCGGGCGATTATTCCAGCAAGTTCTATCCGGGCGTGGGCAACCTGCCCGTGCTGCCGATGCTGCTGATTGTGCTGATTATCTGCGCTGCCATCGGCGCGGTGAACGGCTCGGTCATCGCGTTTTTCAAGGTGCCGCCGTTCATTGCCACGCTGGGCATGCAGACGCTCGTCTACGGCGCGTGCCTCGTCTACACCGGCGCGCAGCCCATCGGCAACCTGCAAAGCGCATATACCGGCATTGCGCTGGGATACGTAGGCAACCGGATCTTTAGCTACATTGCCATCATAGCGTTTGTCGTCGGATTGATCATGTGGTTCCTCTACAACAAAACGCGGTACGGCAAATATATGTACGCCATCGGCGGCAACGAGACGGCGGCCGAGGTTGCGGGCATTAACACCACCAAGATGAAGATCAAGATTTACACCCTGGCGGCGCTGCTCTACGGCTTGACGGGCTTCCTGATGGCGGCCAAATCCGGCGGCGCGTCGGTGAACACGGCGCAGGGCTACGAGCTGGAAGCCATCGCGGGCTGCACCATCGGCGGCGTCTCCGTCAACGGCGGCGTCGGCCGCATCAGCGGCATCCTCATCGGCGTGCTCGTGTTTGAACTTTTAAAGATTGCGCTGCAGTTCCTCGGCATTGAGTCCAGCTATACGTACATTGCCCAGGGCCTGGTCATCATCGTCGCCGTCGCGCTCGACCTGCGCAAATACCTGGCGAAGAAATAATGGACGACAAGGAATTCCGCCTCAAGGAAGGCGAAGCGGAGCAGCAAGGCCCGCGCAACTGGAAAGAGGAACAATACGAAAAGCTGCGCGGGAAAATCTCGGTGCGCACGCTTGACAAGATCATTATCGGCCTGGTCGTGCTGTTCTTTGCCGTCGTCATCCTGGGCGTGATCCGCGCAAGGATGGGCTGACAGGCAGGACGTCCGCCGTCCAAAGCGGAGAAAGGGACCTAAAGAAAGAGCGCCCGGCGTTTGCCGGGCGCTTTAGCGCGCTGCAAAGCTCGCCTGCGGCGATCTTTACCGCAAAACCGTTTTTCCTGCGCCTGCGGCGCGGCCGGGGAAGCGCGCGAGGCTTGCCCATCCACCGCACATGGCGCCGGATCCGGGTTTTATTGGAGGGCTGCGGCCTTCCAAACTTCCCCGGCCGGATTTTCTGACAGCCTGAGGCGCCCGGCGTTTGCCGGGCGCCATCCATCATGCTTTTTCAGGCGGCTGGAGGGCCAAAGCCTGGCGAGGGTTTCCGGTGCGCCGCCCGGCCGCGCTGCCGGCGGGCGCTAGTTTTCCTCCGCAACGTATTCCAGGATCTCTCCAGGCTGGCAGTGCAGCGTTTTGCAGATGGCGTCCAGCGTGCTGAAACGGATGGCTTTTACTTTTCCCGTTTTTAGATAGGATAAATTGACGTTGGAGATGCCAACCTTTGCGGCGAGGTCGTTGAGCCGCATCTTGCGGTCCGCTAAAACCCTGTCAAGGCGAATGATAATCATAAAGTGTGGTCCACCTCATCCTGCAAATGAATGCCGTAATGAATGATGTA
>DVLH01000159.1 GCA_018715585.1 Candidatus Aphodomonas merdavium | reverse complement strand
CGTCGGCTGCGGCGGAGATCGTCGTTCCCCGCAGGGAGGAGCTGCTGGACGCGCTGCAAGGGCTGCGGGAGGCGCTGGTGAAAGCGGAGCGGTTGCGCTTTTATGCATGCCACACCAGCCTGGACAAGCTGGGCGCAAGGCTGAGCGCGCTGCAACCGGCGCATAGGTTGCGGGAGCGCCGGGCGCGCCTGGACGCGTTGCACGCGCTGCTGTGCGAGCGTGCACAAAAGGCGATTGCCATCCGCCGTTTGCGGCTCCATGGGATTGCAGACAGATTGCGCGCACTTTCACCGGAGAATGTGCTGGAGCGTGGTTATGCCCTGGTTACGACGCGCGAGGGAAGGCTGCTGAAAAGCGCCCGGTCGGTTGCGCGGGGCGATTCGGTTTTCATCCGCTTGCGGGACGGAGAAATTGGGGCGGACGTTACGGAGGTAAAGCATGGCGGCAAAGAAAAAGCTTGACTTTGAAACCGGGCTAAAAGAGCTAGAAGCGCTGGTGGAACGCATGGAAGGCGAAATGACGCTAGAAGAATCGCTCAAGGCGTACGAATCCGGCATGAAGTTGCATGGACAGCTGCTCGCGCTGTTGGATGCGGGAGAAAAAAAGCTGAAAATCCTTTCGGAGGACGGCAAAGATGTTTGAGCAGACGTATGACCGCCTGCGGGAGAGCGTGGAGCGCGCGCTGAAAGATCTCTGCCAGGCGTGCCCTTCGCCGCAACCGCTGCGCGATGCGATGGCGTATAGCCTGCTGGCCGGGGGCAAACGCATCCGCCCGGTGATGTTGCTCTCGGCGTGCGAAGCGTTTGGAGGCTCTATCCAGGAGGCAATGCCTTTTGCCTGTGCGCTGGAAATGATCCACTCCTATTCGCTCATCCATGACGATATGCCCGAGATGGACGATGACAGCCTGCGCCGCGGAAAGCCGACAAACCACACGGTCTTTGGCCAAGGCATGGCGCTTCTGGCGGGTGACGGGCTGTTATCCTGGGCGTTTGAGACGATGCTGGCCCAGGCCCAAGGCTCACAGCAGCGCTGGGAAGCCATGCGGACGCTGGCACGCGCGGCGGGTGTGACGGGCATGGTGAGCGGCCAATGCCGTGACTTGGCGCAGCGGCCGCAGGATGGGGAGGCGGAGCTTTATCGCCTCTGTGCCGAAAAGACGGGCGGATTGCTGGCGGGCGCCGCTTCGGCGGGCGCTGCCCTTGCGGGGGCGGATGCGGCCGAACAGGAGCGCATGTGGCGCTATGGCATCGCGCTTGGCGTGTCGTTCCAGATCCAGGATGATTTGCTGGATATCCTGGGCGACCCGGCGCTTTTGGGAAAGCAAACGGGTATGGACAAAGCCCGGGGAAAGATGACTTACCCCGCGCTGCTGGGAATAGACCGTGCCCGGCAGGTGATGGAAGAACAGACGCGTTTAGCCCTGGAACTGCTTGGCGAGCGCGCGCCGTTCCTTTCGGAGCTGACGCGCCGGCTATTGCAGCGCGACCATTGATAAAAAGGGCGCTGCATGGTAAAGAAGGGCGCGGCACGCAAGGAAAACAGGGAAAAGTGACCAATTGGAGGAAGAATGGCAGTATTTGTTGACAAAGCAAAAATCCTTGTCCGGGCCGGAAACGGAGGGAACGGCTGCGTATCGTTCCACCGGGAAAAGTTTGTGCTCAATGGCGGGCCGGATGGCGGCGACGGCGGACGGGGCGGCGACGTGGTCTTTTTGGCCGATGAAAGCATGCACACATTGATGGATTTCCGCAACCATGCCAAGTTTATTGCCGAGTCCGGCATGGATGGCGCCGGCCGCTATCGCACGGGGAAAAGCGGCGAATCGCTTGTGATCAAGGTGCCGCCGGGAACGATCATCCGCGATGCGAAAAACGGCCGCGTGCTGGCGGATATGAAGGTTGCCGGGGAAAAGCGGGTGCTGTTTTCTGGCGGCCGCGGCGGATGGGGAAACTCCCATTTTGCCACACCGACGCGCCAGGCGCCGAACTTTGCCAAGCCGGGAGAAAAGCGCGAACTGCGCGAGCTGGAGCTGGAGCTTAAAACGCTTGCGGACGTCGGGCTGATTGGGTATCCAAACGTCGGCAAATCGAGCATTTTGTCTGTCATTACTTCAGCACAGCCGAAAATTGCCAACTATCACTTTACGACGCTGACGCCGAACCTTGGCATCGTCCGCGGCTTTGGCCAGGATTTTGTCATCGCCGATATTCCGGGCCTGGTGGAAGGCGCACATGCCGGGCAGGGATTGGGGCATGCATTCCTGCGCCATGTGGAGCGCACAAGGCTGCTGATCCATGTGCTCGATGCGTCCGGTAGCGAAGGGCGCGACCCGCTTGAGGATTTTCGCCGTATCAACGCGGAACTTGCGCAATACGGCGACCTTGCCGCGCGAAAACAGATTGTCGCTGCCAATAAGACGGATTTATACGAAGCGCAGGAAAACGTGGAGCGCCTGCAAGCGGCGCTCGGGCCGGAAGGAATCGAGGTGTTCGCTGTCTCTGCCGCAACCCGGCAGGGCTTTACGCCGCTGCTCAAACGGATTGCGCAACTTCTTCCGTCTTTGCCCCTGCCGGAGTCGATGGAAGATCTACCGGTGGAAGAGGACAAGACGGAGCTGGAACGCGATGCGTTTGTCATCACACGCGAGCATGGGAAGTTCTACGTGGACGGTCCCGGCGCGCAGCGGCTGATTGACTCGGTCAACTTTGACGACGAAGAATCGCTCAACTGGTTCCACCGCACGATGCGCAGGCTGGGGATTATTGACCGGCTGCGCGAGGAAGGCGTCAAAGAGGGCGACACGGTGGTT
>DVLH01000004.1 GCA_018715585.1 Candidatus Aphodomonas merdavium | reverse complement strand
CCCGCACGCGCCTTGTAGGGAAAAGCGCCCCAAAACAGCGCCCTTTTGCAGCGCACAGCGGCACAAACAAGCAAATTTCATTGGTCAATAAAACCGCACAGGCGCATACTCCGTGCGGATAGGCAGGCGTTTGTTTTTCAGTGGAATCTCTAAAAGCGGAAAGGCCGCGGCAGCCATCAATTATTGCTCGTTGGTGCCTTGCGCATGGGCGCACAGCGCGTCGAACGATTTTTGGCTGATGTCGTGTTCCAGCTTGCAGGCATCCTCCCGCGCGGTCTGCTCGTCTACACCCAGGCGAATGAGGAATGCCGTGAGCATTTGGTGGCGTTGGTAGATTCGTTCGGCAATTTCCATCCCTTTTTCCGTCAGCGTAATGAGACCGTCCTTGTCCATGGTGATGTAGCCGTTTTCGCGCAGGCGCTTGGTTGCATAGCTGACGCTGGGCTTCGTCACGCCGAGCTGCTCGGCAATATCGACGGAGCGAATATAGCCGTGCTTTTCGCGCATCATCAGCATCGCTTCCAAGTAGTCCTCGGAGGCTTTCTGTATTTTCAAGGAAGCGGCACCTTCTTTCTTGACGGGCGTTTGCCCTTTTTTCTTGTAGGGTACCACAGTCCGGGAAAAAATTCAAACCCCTGATAAAAACTATTGACAAAATAAATTAGAGGAATTAAACTATACGAGGTTAGAGGCGGCTAACGACAGTGCTGCTGCCGCCTTTTCCACAAGGGAGGGAGGAATCGTGATGCCGCTTACGCTGGCAAATATTGGAGAGGAGAACATGATCCGCAGGGTCGGAGGCAGCCCGGATGTGCGCAAGCATCTGGAGGACCTGGGATTTGTCGCAGGCGGGAATGTAACCGTCATTTCCGCCATTGGCGGCAATTTAATTGTTTCCGTCAAGGAATCGCGCATTGCAATCAGTCGGGAAACGGCCGGCAAGATCATGATTTGAATACGCGCGGCGCTTGGGGTCGGGAATGAAGCAGAAAGGAAGCAGCAACATGAAGACACTTCGTCAGGCAAAGGTCGGGGAAACGGTTCGGGTGGTAAAGCTCTACGGCGAAGGCGCCGTAAAACGCCGCATTATGGATATGGGCATCACGCGCGGGGTGACGGTGTTCATCCGCAAGTTGGCGCCGCTGGGAGATCCCATCGAGGTAACCGTGCGCGGTTACGAGCTGTCGCTGCGCAAGGCAGACGCGGAAATGATCGAGGTAGAGTAGGAGGGGCTGCTGCGCAGGCAAAATAAGGGGAGCACATGCAGTGACGTTAAATATCTCTAATTTGCGGGAGGGACGATAAAAAATGGAGAAGCAACTGCGGATTGCGTTGGCAGGAAACCCAAACAGCGGCAAAACAACGCTCTTCAACGCGCTGACGGGTTCCAATCAATTTGTGGGCAACTGGCCGGGCGTTACGGTGGAAAAAAAGGAAGGAAAGCTCAAGCGCTATGACAACGTGGTTATCATGGACCTGCCGGGCATCTATTCCCTCTCACCGTATTCGCTGGAGGAAGTGGTAGCGCGAAATTATCTCACGCTTGAACGCCCGGACGCCGTGCTTAACATTGTAGACGGCACCAACCTGGAGCGCAATCTGTATTTGACAACGCAGCTGACGGAGCTTGGCATTCCCGTCGTGATTGCCATCAACATGATGGATGTGGTCAGAAAGAACGGCGACCACATCAACATTCCGGAACTGAGCCGGCGGCTCGGCTGCAAAGTGATTGAGATTTCCGCGCTGCGGGGCGACGGCGTCAGGGCGGCTGCGGATGCGGCCGTGGAGGCCGCGCGCGGCGGCAAAACGGTGCCGATGCACACGTTCTCCGGCGTTGTGGAACATGCCTTGGCGCATATTGAGGAAGCCGCGCTGCACAGCGTGCCCGAAGAGCAGCAGCGCTTTTATGCCATCAAAATTTTCGAGCGCGACGACAAGGCCACAGCGCAGTTGAACATTGCGGCCGACGTGCAGCGCCACATTGAAGCGGACATCGTCGCGGCCGAAAAGGAGCTCGACGACGACGCGGAATCCATCATCACCAACGAGCGCTACCTCTACATCGCCGATCTGATGAAAGGCTGCTACAAAAAGCGGGATGCGGGCAAGCTCTCCGTGTCGGACAAGATTGACCGCGTGGTCACCAACCGCATTCTGGCGCTGCCCATCTTTGCCGTGATTATGTTCCTGGTATACTACATTTCCGTAACAACCGTGGGCACATGGGCGACGGACTGGGCCAACGACGGCGTGTTTGGCGACGGCTGGCACCTGTTTGGCATCGGTTCCGCCGAATATGAAGCGGTGGCGGAGGAATACGTCGTCCCCGGCGCGATGGTGGAAGCGTTTGAAGCCGCCGCCGAGGAAGCGGGCGTCGATCCGGCGCAGGCCGAAACGCTGACAGCGACGGCCGTGCTTTACGACGATAACGGCAACGTGACGGACGAAATCCCCGTAGACTTTGCGCAATATCAGCAGGCGGCCGCCATGGAGGAGCCGGACCCGGCGGCATACGGCGTGTGGGTGCCCGGCGTGCCCGTGCTCGTGGGCAACCTCCTGGAGAAGGTCAACTGCGCCGAATGGCTGCAGGGGCTGGTGCTGGACGGCATCGTGGCGGGCGTGGGCGCCGTGCTGGGGTTTGTGCCGCAAATGCTCGTGCTGTTCCTGCTGCTGGCGTTCCTGGAAGCGTGCGGCTATATGGCCCGCATCGCCTTCGTGATGGACCGCATTTTCCGCAAGTTCGGCCTTTCGGGCAAGAGCTTCATCCCGATGCTGATTGGCATGGGCTGCGGCGTGCCCGGCGTAATGGCGTCGCGTACGATTGAAAACGAGCGCGATCGCCGCATGACGATTATGACAACCACCTTCATCCCTTGTGGCGCGAAGCTACCCATCATTGCGCTGATTTCCGGCGCGATGTTCGGCGGCGCATGGTGGGTAGCGCCCAGCGCCTACTTTGTGGGCATTGCCGCCATCGTCATTTCCGGCATTATGCTCAAAAAGACGCGGATGTTCTCCGGCACGCCTGCGCCGTTCGTCATGGAGCTTCCGGCTTATCACTGGCCGACGGTGGGCAGCATTCTGCGCTCGATGTGGGAGCGCGGCTGGTCGTTCATCAAGAAGGCAGGCACGATCATTCTCCTGGCGACGATTTTCGTCTGGTTCACTTCATCCTTCGGCTGGCAGGACGGCAGCTTTGGCATGGTGGATATGGACCACAGCATCCTGGCGGCGATTGGCAGCGCGGTTGCGTTCCTGTTCGCACCGCTCGGCTGGGGCCATTGGCAGGGCGCGGTGGCGTCCGTCACCGGCCTGATTGCCAAGGAGAACGTGGTCGGCACGTTCGGCGTGCTCTTTGGCGGGTTTGAAGAAGTGGCCGAAAACGGCTGGCAGATTTGGGTGAACATGCGCGAGGTATTCACGCCGCTGAGCGCGTTCTCGTTCCTGGTGTTCAACCTGCTGTGCGCCCCCTGCTTTGCGGCCATCGGCGCCATCCGGCGCGAGATGAACAACGCAAAATGGACTTGGTTCGCCATCGGTTATCAATGCCTGTTCGCATACGCGGTGTCGTTCACCATTTACCAACTGGGCATGCTCTTTACGGGGCAGGGCAATGTGCTCGGTTCCGTGATTGCGGCTGCGATCGTCGCATGCATCGTGTGGATGCTTGCACGGCCCTATCGCGAGTCTGGCCGGCTGACGCAAAGCGTGAGCCTGTAAGCGCCCCGGACCGGAAAGGAGGTTTCCCCTATGCTGCAATGGCTTGAAGAAAACATTGGCACAATCCTGATCAGCCTTTTCCTGCTCGCTGCGGTAGTCGCCATTATTATCAACCTCATTTCGAAAAAGCGGCGCGGGGAATCCGCCTGCGGCTGCGGTGGCAGCTGCGCCGGCTGTCCTATGGGATGCAACTGCCATTCCCGCAAAGAGACGCCGTAAAGCGCTGCAAGCAGGAGGCAAAACCGTCGCTACCCCCTGGGGCATTCCGTGTCCGGCGGCATATGCCGCCGAATCCGGATTCCCCTCCAAGCGCGGCGGCCGTGCAATCCTTCAAAAACGGAGCTTTGAACAAACCGAACCCCTTG